>JACRBK010000456.1 GCA_016234525.1 Chloroflexota bacterium | reverse complement strand
TTTTATTGATTCACCCTCAAAAGGAGATCGCGCCATGCCCGAATACACGTTTTATCAGGTTGATGTCTTTACCAGCCAACCGTTCGGCGGCAACCCGCTGGCCGTTTTTCCTGATGCCGCCGGGCTGGATACCGCCCAGATGCAGGCGATTGCCAAAGAAATGAATCTCTCTGAAACCACCTTCGTTTTCGCATCCAATACCCCGGAGGCAGATTATGTGGTGCGTATCTTCACCCCCGAATCGGAAATGCTTTTCGCCGGACACCCGGTCGTCGGTACGCATTGGGTGTTGGCACACCTGGGGCGTGTGACTCTTCGTGAGCCGGTCACGACCGTTCGCTTTGCGCTGAATGTGGGGGTGCGCGCTGCCGCGCTGCATGTGGAAAACGGAGTTGTGACCCGCGTCGTAATGGATCACCAGCGGCCCGAATTTGTCGCCACCGCCACCCAAGAACAGACGATCCGGTTGGCGCAGGGCCTGGGAATGGCCCCCGAAGCAATCCTTGAGACCGGCTGGCCCGTTCAGGTGGTATCGAGCGGAATCCGGCAGTTATTTATCCCGGCGCGCTCGTTGGCTGAAGTTCAGGCGCTCAGCCCCAAACGCCAGGATACTTCGATCTTGTCTCAACTCTGCACCGAACTCGATTCATTGCAGCGCTGCAATGAATGTCTGATGGTCTTAACACTCGAAACCACCGATCCGGCCATGTCGGTCCATACGCGCATGTTCGCGCCAGGGCTGGGAATCGGCGAAGACGCGGCGACCGGATCAGCCAGCGGCGGGCTGGGAGCCTATTTGATTGAAAACCGGATACTCCCCGCGACGCCGCCGACCACGATGCTGCTTTCGGAACAGGGAATCGAGATGGGCCGTCCCAGCCGCATCGGCATTGAGGTAGACGGCACACCGGGCGCCATTTCAATGATTCGGGTAGGCGGCGAGGTCGTGCCGCTCATCAATGGAATCTTAAAATGGTAAATCTTAACAATTCCTTAACAAAGGTTTGTTTACACCGAGGAAAGGTCGTCGTATAATCAAAACAGAATTAAGAAAACATTGATGCGGGGATCAACGATGGCGACCATCTTTGTACTGGAAGACGATAAAGACCTGCTCTACTTGTATACACGCGCCCTTAAGTTTTGGGGCCATGAAGTGGTCTTCAGCGAATCGGCTGAACAAGCAATCGCCATGTTGGACAACGGTCAATGTGTTCCTGAAATTGCCGTGTTGGATATGTCGATGCCAGGGTTACCGGGAACAGCCGTCGTCGAATTCATTCGCGAGCGCAGCCTTTTCAATAAAATTCCGATTATTGTCGTCAGCTGCGATGAAGATTTCCGGCAACTGCTGCGCACATCTCAAGTTATGTTTATGACCAAGCCCATTGGGTTAGGTGATTTACAAAAAGCGGTGGCAAACTCTGTAGCGTAAGGTGAATGGGATTGTAATGTAACAGTACGTGGGGACCATGTAAGGCTTGCGTGTTTAGTAACGGCCCGTCAAGAGGGTGTGGATGTACCCACCTCTTCGGGCGCACACGCGGGGCGAGTTAATTGACTCGCCCCGCGTGTGTTTTTTCTGGATTTACCCCTATCCCCCGACCCCTTTCCCCACTGCGCAGAGAAAGGGGAGCAAACCACTTGCGGCGGGGAAGCGTTCCCCTCCCCACTACGCTTTGCTGATGGAGAGGGAAAAAACTGGGCGCAGCAAGCAGCGCCCCTACAAAAAACCAGTTGGCTGCGGTCCCCTCTCCAACCGGGTTGGAGAGGGGGTGAGGCCGTTCTTAAATTGACGCCTATTGGGCAGGGCAAGCCCTGCCCCTACTGAAAACTGTTCACTGTAAACTTGTTTTGGCTGAAAGCCGAAAGCGCTCTACGATCCGCCCAGTGTCACCGGAGCGAATACCGGCTGGCCGGAATAGGCCAGCAGCCGGGCGCTTGAACTCCCGGCGGGCAACCAGTACAACACCGGCTCCGGCCACGCCGCGCGAACGGCAAAGGAATCTCCCTGGCTGCGCATGACCTGGGCCAGCGGGGCGCTGTCGGGGATCAGGCTGAACAGCAGGCCGCTGGCATCCGAAGCCACGGTAATCCGCCCCACCGCGCGCCCTACCCCGCTCCAAATCACACTTTCTTTCACCGAAGCCAGATCGAGCCGCACAATCTCAAGCGTGTAAGAGGACAGCGATACCGGCCAGATTCCAAAGACCTCCTGCCCGCGTTTTTGCAGCGTTTCGTCATCAAATGAAAACTGCTCTACCGGCGTTTCGGTCGAATAATAGAGTGAGCTGCCATCCAATCCCCAGGCGATTTGCATGGCGCGTTCGCCCGCGCGCAGGTTGATCCGCTCCCATTTCGTAAAGTCGAGCAGCGCGATTCCGCCGTCGGTGCGTGCCGCAAAGCGCGTGCGATCCGGCGACATCACCCCGCCGCGCAGATCAGCGCCAAAATCCGCGATTTCACTGGTCGCCGGGTTCAACATGCCCAGGCCGCCCGCGCAGCCCATAGAAACTAAAAACTGGTTATCGGGCATCCAAACGAATACCGGGTCCTCACCCGCTGGCCCGGCCTCTTTATAGTAGGCCCGATCTGCCGGATCGGTGGTTTCAACCGCACAGTTTCCACCAAAAGCAAAACCGCTGATGCGCGAGGCTTCCCCGCCCGCAAGCGGGACCGTATAGATCTCTAATAGAGCCGCGCCGTTCGCATCCGTTTGAGTGGTGGACGCGACATAGGCGATCTTCTGGCTGTCGGCGCTCCACGCGGGCGGGAATCGAGGATCGACTCCCTGCGCGATTTTGCGCGGCGATACGCCTGTGTTTACATCCAAAACGCGCACCTCACCGTTGGTCGTGTCAAGATACGACAACTGCAAACCGTCCGGCGAATACGCGAGAAACCGCCGCTCAAACGTGGGGACCGTCGTCACCCCGCGCCCCGGTAGATCGGCTAATGTCGCCACAAAAACATCGCCAGCGAACAGGTGCGCCAGCGGCAGCGGCGTTAACACAGGCGGCGCTGCCTCGGCAGCGGCCTCGGTGCCGGGATCGGTCCCGGTGGTTTCGGCGGCAGGGACACTCCCCGCCGGGCCGAAGCGCGTGAGCATATTCTCGAACAACACATTCCAACGTTCAAAATCCGCCGCCGGGGACCACTGCTCCACGCGAAAGGCGTCCCCATATTGAATAAAAGTCGAAATACGCCAGGCGCGAGTCTCACTGTCGCACGATGTTTCGTAGGTGGTCGATCTGCCGAATGTTCCCGCCGCGACACGTCCCGATGGGATTTCTTGAACCCCGACGGCGGCAATCGTTTCATCGAGCAGTTGATCGGGCGTCGAACCGCTGGCGACCCGGCCCATCATGACCACGCGCATCCCTGGCTGATCACACGCCGCCAGCGGATCAGGCGCGAATAACACTTCTCCGGCAGAGGGGAAAACTAACCATGCCTCCGGGGCCAAAATGGTGAAGGCGGTGCCGTTATAGGTGATTAACCGCACGTCCGGCGCTTGATTGGTCGCGCCGCACAACACCGCCGGAGTCCCGGTCAGGCCGCTGTGAACTTCGTAACGCACCTGGTTATCATACAAAAACGTCCAGCGATACCCGCTCACCTGCTCCGCCGTGATCGGCTGGCCTGGGGCCGGACAGCCCAGGCTGGAATCGGTCCAGGTTTCGCCGGAATAGGTATAACTCACCAGAATCAACCCTGGCTTGCCGATCTGCTGCAACAGCCAGGCTTGAACCACGCCGCGCACTGCATCGAGATCATCTTGAGCGCGGGCAGGCGCAAGCGGCAGCGCCGCCGCCCACAGCCACACCACGATCAGGATGCCGGACCATACCCGCCGCCCTACGATACGCCCTAAACCGAAAACGCGGCGATCATTTTCTACACCACCAATCAACAACATTCACTCTCCAATTGAACGAAACAAACGCCGTGCCCCCGATATAAAGCGCGGCTATGCACTTTTACTATTTAATCAGGTTATGCGGATTTACCCCTATCCCCCCGACCCCCTTTCCCCGCTGCGCAGAGAAAGGGGGAGAAGGGGCGGCGGCGGTCCCCTCTCCAACTCGGTTGGAGAGGGGGTAGGGGGTGAGGTCGCTTTTGACTTCTCCCCTCAACATAACCGTATTATTTTCTCAACGTGCATTGCCGCGCTCAGTTTTACCCCTATCTCCCGGCCCTGACAAAATCAACATGGGTTGACTCATCCGCTATTGGCGGGCCATGTTCAGGGCATCTTCCATTGAGGTCGCAATATCGACCACAATATGCCCAAAAACCTCGCTGTCTAGGCCCTGCGCCGCGAATGAGATCATATGACTATCAGTGACGATGATTCTCCGGCGCTGTTTCGGATGCCGCGACGGCGCTTTATCGCTCGATGCGGCTTTCGCCATCAATAGAATATCGTCAAAGGTCAGTTTGGCCGCCCGCATATCGACAATCACGGTCACTGGCCCCGAAGCGGCATCCATTAATTTAATAATGTCCTGGGAAGCCTTAAGGCCATCCGTCATCACATTATAGTGCTCGTCCCACGTCTCGATGATAATCGGTTCGTCAAGTAATGCCTCAACTTTGTACCCCATGTCGAAATCACTCCTTGAATCACTCTATAATCGTTTATACTCTCCTGAGTTTTACGGATCAGCCAGATCGAATCCCAGCGCGTAACCGCCGCGCGGGCCATCAGGCCGTCCAATAATCACAAGGGCATATTGGCCCGTTTCACGAAACTCATACACCAGGGTGACCGTCCCACTGTTATCGGCGCCTTCCCCGGTGGCGATCTTTTTCTGCCCGGCGTCCCACAACTCCATCACAAAATGGGCGTTGCCCGCGATGGTAAATTGCAGCAGCGCCATCACCTCTTGGCCGCGCTCCGCCGAAAAGGTGTACATATGCGCTTCGTCTTCTTTCAGAGTGCTGAGTACCGGCTCATCGCTCGGTTTGACCGACTCTTTTTCCGTCACGGGAATATCATAGGGCCGGTTGGGATCGCCCCCCTTCACCGTGCCGAACTGCCCGCCCCTGCCCTGCTGCGGTTCGCCGCCCAGTGCCTCGCTGATATCGTTCAGCGAGTTGTCAAACCACTCCATGCCCAACACGGCAGTGATAATCGCTGCGCTGGCAAACCAAAAGCTCAGACAGCCAAACAGAATCATCAAATTCCACACCCAGCGGCGCTGGTGAGGCCGGGCGAGATCGCGCTTCTGCTGACCGGGCGGGGGCAGCGGAAGTTCTTTCGCCAGTTCGTCAATTCCTTCGGGGTTTTCAGTGTTCAGCCGGTCCAGCATCAGCCGTGCCGGACGGTGAGCCGGGTTGAGACGCAGCACTTGAACCAGCGCTAACCGCTGGTCCGATGGTTTGGCCGCCGCATGAACGGCCAGCCACCAGGCATCCACATTATCTTTATGTCCGGCGAGCACCGGTTTGATCAAAGCGCGCGCCGCGTTGCGGTCCCCGGCTTTGATCAGGTGATAGACTTCGTGCAGGGTCTTGCGCGTGGTTTGATCCATCCCACCCACCCTCACTACTAACCAAATTGATGGAATCTTTTGGAAGAAACCATCAAGGTCGGCAGCATGTTTTTGGAAGGGCGATGCTTGCGTCGCCCTGGGCAGGGTAAAAGCCCTGCCTCTACGATTAAATGTCACCCCACAAACAAATCGATCAGGCCGTAAAACGAACTGATCTCAAAATCGACTTCGGCGCTGGGATCATCCGGCATAAAGGCTATCGTCGCCAGCCCCATTTCGCGGGCGCAGGCCAGTTCTATCGAGTTATGGCCCACAAACGCCGCGTTCAATGGCGCAACACCCAATTGGTGCAGCGCCACCCGAAAGATCGTCGGCTCTACTTTGGTCGTTCCCACGTCCGGCGAAACCACAAACGCCGTCCACAACCCCGGTGAGAGTCTATGCGCCGCCAGCCAGGCGATCTTCTGCCCGGCAGTGTGCGCCGTATCTGACACAACCCCCAACCGGTAACCCGCGTCTTGAAGCTGCATCAGGGTTTCCCACACGCCCGGAAACATCTCAATATCGGCGGCATCTTTTTGCAGCGCCTCGCGCCCTGCTTGAAGAATTTCGGGGTCTTGCAAACCATGCGTGCGCAAAATCGCGTCAAAAAAGTCATTACACGAAATCCGCCCGGTTTGCACGTCAAATTTAGCCGCCCGCAGCGCCCGATCCACCACCGAACGGGGGCGGGGTTTGACTCCGAACTGTTCTAAAAACGCGAACAGGTGGCGATCCTGGCGCGGACGATGGTACAACACGCCGCCCGCGTCGAACAAAATCCCCTCAATCATTCGTGGTTCAGACATACGACCCGCAGTAATAGGATAGATAAAGGCCAGACCGTTTTTAAGTATACCAGAATCACGCCAGAACCGGAATCTGGTCTTGTGCGGGAGCACGGCACAACGGCTATAATTTTGAAAACAAGGGGGATATTCGCGCTGATCCATCGAACGATGCGGCGTACCCTGCTCACCGCGTGGTGGATAGCTACTGGACCAATGGAGATGGCATGACAAAAAAACACTTTTTGGCGGTATTGTTCGTTTTCACGCTGATCACCAGCCTGTTATCGGGGACCGTCGCCAGCGGCGCGCAGACACCCCCTGACCTGATCCAAACCTACACCTGGGAGCCGTATCAACTGTCCGTGGGTTATCCCGGCGACTGGACCATGATCGATAAAGAAGGCGTGATCAGCCTGCGTCCGGCGGGTCGCGATGTCAGCGACGGCCTCGGCCCAGAAATGGTATTGTTTACTGTGCCGTTTACGCCCGGCGAATTTGACAGTGTGATCAGCACCTTGATCGGGTCGGATGCGCAGTACAACACAATCAGCAGCAGCGCGCTGGAAGGATATTTGACTCAGTCGGCGGCGCTGACCTGGCCCGCCAATAATACCATGGGCGCGCTCCTGCTGATCCGTTATGGGGCCGATACCGCGCTCGCCATCACCTACCGGGTGCGCGTCAACGAATCTGCCCAGCACCTTCCCCTGTTTGACGCGATGCTCAGCAGCCTGACGTTTGAAACAGCGCCGAGACTCCAGGGCGATTTCAGTTCGGTCAGCGCGGCCTCGATCCAGCTTCCGCAGCGGCATGTGTGGAGCGCCACCGGATTAGCGCTGTATATGCCGGACGGCTGGATGATCGAAGAAACGATCGAGAGCGGCAGCCCGACGATTGCGATCAGCCCGACCAACCAGGACTCTGATCCTTATATGGTTCAGGCCACCATCCTGGCCGACGCCACCGCCGCCGATTTGCGTTATCTGGCTGAAGCGATCTCCGAAGAGGATGATCTGCGCTCAGCAATTACCGATACCACGGTGGCCGGGTATCCGGGTGTGACCTATGATTTTATCGGGGGCGACGTGTTTCCCGATTTCCATGTCTGGACGGTGCTGTTTGCGCTGCCGGACGGTGAGAACAGCGTCTTGCTGTTTTTGGGGACCAACCGCGAATATTGGGACGAATTCCGCCCGTTCGCCAGCGCCATGATCAGCAGCATCGAACCCGCTGCCGGGCCAGTGTTATCGGTTCCGAGCCGGGTGATAGCCAGTGGATTAGCCGAGAAATCAACGATCCTGGCGCGTCGGCAGGATGGCGGGGGAACCAAACCCTTTAATTGGGAAGAATATGGCGTGACGTTTACGCTGCCCGAAACCTGGGAGACCGTGCAGGGCGGGCAGGAATTCGACCTCGCGTTAGTCTCGCCCGAAGCAGCGGCAGGCAGCGGCGGATCGTTTATCGTCGTGCAGATTTTCCCCTCCTTAGGGCCAGATACCACGCCCGAAAGCGCCCTACAGGCCAGCGCCGAACAGGTCGAGAGCGAAGTATTACCCTACAGCGCGGGCGGGGCCGACGGGGTGACGGTGGACTTTAGCGACGAAGCAAGCCAGACCATTAACCACCTGATTCTGCTGGCCTATGGCGACAAAGGCTCGGTTCTCTATTTCCAGACATCGGCTCCCACCGAAGACGAGGACGCGCTGATTCTGGAGGTTTTAGCCAGCATGGTGATCGCCCCGGTGATGGCGGATCACGCGGCGGTGGATGCGGCGTGGCAAACCAGCCTGGCGGCAGGTGAAGGCCTGGTGTATGGTGACGTTGAGGCCCCAGTACGTATGGTCGAGTTTTTGGATTTTTCGTGCGGTCACTGCGCGAATTACAGCTACGATGTCGAACGTCTGCTGCCGCTCGAAGCCGATGCCGGGCGCATCCGTGTAGAATGGGCGCTGCTCGATACGATTGGCGGCGATCTCTCAAATGCTGCCGCCCAGGCGACCTACTGCGCCACCGAACAAGGCAAAGGGTATACCGCCTATAAAACTCTGTTCGAGGGGTACATCAACGAAGGCCGCGATACCGCTTATTCCCGCGATGGAATCAGCCGCTTGTTAGGCGAAACCGGCCTGGACCTGGACGCGCTGAACGCCTGCATCGACGATCAAACCTACCTGGATCAGATCATCAGCGCCCGTGACCGGGCCAACGGTTACGGCGTGACCGGCACGCCCTCGGTGCTGCTCGGCGTAGGCGAAGAGGATGTCGCGTTTATGCTGCTTCCCAGCGGCGACAACTGGTCCGGCGAAATTCCGATCAATGTGCTGCGCGCGATCTTAAAATCGGTGATCGAGGATGGTCAGAATATCCCTGATGCGGTGACGACGTTCTTCGAGGAACAAGGGTAAAAGAGGGTTTATCCAATAAGTGTCAAGTTAAGAGCGGCCTCACCCCCTACCCCCTCTCCAACCAAGTTGGAGAGGGGATCGCAGCCGACCCTTCTCCAACTTTCCCCGCTGCGCAGAGAAAGGGGGGCAACATAACTTGTGTACGGGCGCGGTTTGCTGCGCCCAATTTTTCTCCTCTCCACGACATAACACGGTAGACTCAATCTAACGAAAAAACGATAGAGAGGGGTGATAAAATGGGCTGGCGGTGTATACTAGCGGGTGATTGGGTTGCCGATCCACCTTGAGGGAAAAAATGACTTTCGAAAACATGAACTATGGCCGCGTGGTGCGCGCGGTGGTGATGATGTTTGGCGCATCGCTTGTGCTGACATTTCTGGCGTCGTGCCTGATGCTGCCATTTATCACCAGCGAAATGCAAGACCGTTTTTCAAACATCCTGGACCTGATCACCGATTCTGACACCCCTACCGACCAACTCGACGCAGAAATGCAAGCCCTGGTCGATGATTTTGGCCCGGAACTGAATCTGCAATATGGGTTGCAGTGGTCGCTTGCCACACTGGCGACCTTTTGGGCGGCGCGCTGGGCAGCTAAAGGATCAACCTCCCCGCAGCAGGCCGCCGGATATGGGCTGATAGTCGGGCTGGGTGTGGCGTTTTCGTATGGCGTATTGTGCGTCATGTGCAGCATCGCCCTTTTTCTGCTGCGGCTGCTGTTTTTGGGGCTGCTTGTCGGGGCAGGGATTTTGGGCGGACGTTACGCGGGGCAGCGGCTGTCGCCGGTCCCCGAATTTGCCACGAACGGTGGGGCATTCGGGTATGATCCCACCAAACGCAAAGTTGGCGAAATTCCCCCCGCTGGCCCTACGCCGGAAACCTTTTATAACATGGGCGTGATGGCCGCGTTAGGGGGTCGCCGTGACGAAGCCCGCCAGCATTTCACCCATGTGTTACAAATGCAGCCGCGCCATTTAGCCGCCTGGCTGCAACTGGCGAATCTGGCCGATAACCCCGAACAGGCGTGGAATTATGT
>JACRBK010000083.1 GCA_016234525.1 Chloroflexota bacterium | reverse complement strand
GTTCGACTGGCTGGACATGCGTAAAGTCTGGCTGGCGACGATGGGCTTGAATATACGTGTTCAGCGCCAGATGGACAAGGTGGGCTATAAGCTCGAAGCGCGCCGCCGCCAGGTGTTTTTGGCAGATGGTCAGTGGACAGAAGATATTGTTTATGGGTTGCTGCGCGAAGAATGGCCGGGTCGCGCCGCCATGATCGAAAAACTGGGCTTGCGGGATCGCAGTAAAGGTTAATTACTATGCTCGAAGGACTGTTAGTCGATCTGGTCCCCTATGGGGATCGTTATTTGGAACAAGAACACCGTTGGCTCAACAGCGAAGCCTGGTTTTGGGCAGCAGTCGGAGATCGAAGGCTCATCACCGAGTCAACGCTTAAGCGCTGGCGAGAGGAAAATGCCGAACGTCAGGGGAGCCAACCGCGCACCCGTGTGATGTGGGGCGTGCAGACCAAAGACGGTAAACCGCTTGGCGATATTGCCATGAACTGGGTGGTGCCGCACTGCCGCCTCTCGATGTTGGGCGCGGCGATTGGCGAGCCGGAATATTGGGGCGGGGGCTACGGTACAGACGCCCTGCTGCTGATCACGGATTATGCGTTCGATTGGCTGGATATGCATAAACTCTGGCTCTCTACGATGGGCCTGAATGTGCGCGTGCAGCGCCAGATGGCGAAGGTGGGCTATAAGCTCGAATCTCGCCGCCGCCAGGCGTTTCGCGCGGATGGTCAGTGGGTGGACGAACTCTCTTATGGGTTGCTGCGCGAAGAATGGCCGGGTCGCGCCGCCATCATCGAAAAACTAGGGCTAAAAGCCCGCCCGCCGAAAGAGGAATAACCTATGTTAGAAGGCGTATTGGTCGATCTGGTTCCTTATGACAAACGGTTTAAGGATCAAGATCATCGCTGGTGGAATAACGAATCGGTATTTTGGAGCGGCGAGGGCCAGCGTAATTTTGTATCGAAGGCGCAGGTCGAAGCCGAACACAAAGAATGGTATGACTCCACCGAACCCGACACCGGCGTGCCGTTTGGCGTGTTGGCGAAAGACGGTACCCCGCTGGGCTATTTCGGGATCAACTGGATTGCGCCGTTCAGCCGCATAGCGAACCTGGGCGCGAGCATCGGGGAACCGGACTATTGGGGCGGCGGATATGGGACGGATGCGCTGCTGCTGCTGATCGAATACTGCTTCCGCACGCTGGACATGCGTAAAGTTTGGCTGGGCACGATGAGCATTAATGTGCGCGTGATCCGCCAGATGGAAAAAGTCGGTTTTAAGCTGGAAGCGCTCCGGCGCGACGCGGTCCACGCGGACGGCAAATGGTACGATGAACCGTCTTACGGCATGTTCCGCGAAGACTGGCCGGGTTATACGGTGATGGTCGAACGGCTGGGGCTAAAAGCCCGTCCACCGAAAGAAGGATAACCCATGTTAGAAGGCGTGTTGGTCGATCTGGTTCCCTATGGCAAACGTTTTCAGGACCAGGATCATCGCTGGTTTAACAATGAGTCGCGGTGGTGGAGCGGCGAAGGTGAGCGTAATTTTGTATCGAAGGCGCAAATCGAGGCCCACCACCAGGAAAGATATGACTCCACCCAACCCAGAAGCGGCGTACCGTTTGGCGTGTTGACCAAACATGGCAAACCGTTGGGTTATCTCGGCATCAACTGGATTTCTCCGCACAGCCGGATAGCCAACCTGGGCGCGCATATCGGTGAGCCGGAGTATTGGGGCGGGGGATACGGCACAGACGGGCTGCTGCTGGTGATTGACTACAGCTTTCGCATGTTGGACATGCGCAAAGTCTGGTTAGGGACGATGAGCATCAACACCCGCGTGATCCGCCAGATGGCGAAAGTGGGTTTTAAGCAGGAAGCGCTCCGGCGCGACGCGGTCCACGTTGACGGTAAATTTTATGATGAGCCGATCTACGGCATGTTCCGCGAAGAATGGCCGGGTTATGCCGCGATGGTCGAAAAACTGGGCCTGAAAGCTCGCCCGCCGAAAGAGGAATAACGGATGTTAGAAGGTGTGTTGGTTGATTTGGTTCCCTACGGCAGCCGGTTTACAGAACAAGATCATCGTTGGGAGAATAACGAGTCGGTCTTTTGGAGCGGCGCAGGCGAGCGTAATTTTGTATCGAAGGCGCAGATCGAAGCCGAACACAAACGCCGGTCTGAGTCCACGCAGCGCCGAACGGGCATGTCGTTTGGCGTGTTGACCAAAGACGGTACACCGATTGGTCACTTTGGTTATAACTGGATTTCCGCGCACAATCGTTTTGCCGATCTGGGCGCGAGTATCGGGGAGCCTGCCTATTGGGGCGGCGGCTATGGCACAGACGCGCTGCTGCTGCTGATCGACTACAGTTTCCGCATGTTGGATCTGCGCAAGGTGTGGTTGTCTACCACGACCCTGAACGCCCGCGTGCTGCGCCAGATGGAAAAAGTCGGATTCAAGCAGGAAGGTCTGCTGCGTCAAACCGCTTTGATGGATGGCGTATGGGCCGATGAGCCAATTTACGGCATGTTCTGCGAAGAATGGCCGGGTTATACCGTAATGGTCGAGCGGTTAGGACTGGCGGCAAAAGCCAAAACCAACGCAGACTCCGTATAATCTTGGGGTCGTGTGTGAACGTAAGAAGGGGCGCGGCATGGCTGCGCCCGTTTTTGTTGCGAGCCTTCCTCCCATCCCTCGAACTTTCTTCGATTTGACCTCGTATAACGATTGGGTTTACCATGCGCACTACGCGCCAATTTTTCTATATGGCTTAACAAGGAGATTGCAGGCATGAAAAAAGCATTGGCATTCTTTTTGATTCTGGTCTTTATGCTGACACTCTGGGGGCCGGTATCCGCCCAAGATGGCGGCCAAACACCTCCCCCGGCGGTGATCGAGAACGACGAGGGCGGCCCGGTGATCATCGAGGGTGAATACGACTATTCCGATCCTGATATGCCCAACTATGGCTCTCAGCCGGTGATCTTTTTAGGGGATGTCTCAAATCTGTTTGTCGAAGGCGGCTTCGACTTCAGTACCGAATATCTCAACCTGGATTCGCCGCAGGTGTTAGGGTACAACACGACCAGCATTTTTGATGGCCCGCTGGCCTACGAAATCGCGCTGCCTATCGAGCCGCCCGGTGTATTAACCGATGTGGATAACGACGCTGAGCAAGAACCAGGGGTGATGATCTACACCGTCAACTTTACCTTTAATGGCATTGATGACCCGTTCATCGATCACCGTGAGTTTATCTATTACAGCTCGGTCACTTCCAGCCAGGCGTTTGAGACTCAATACCAGCTCAACGGCGGCAAGTTTATCGTGTATGCACCCGCCGAAGGGCAGGGGTTCCCCAGTGGTTTTGGCGACGACGCCAAATTGTTTACCGAAGATGATCCGATTGTCACTCTGCCGCAGGGCTGGACCATCGTCGATATGGACAGCGATCCGTTCACTTTTGACCGTTCGCATGTGGGGCAGGTGGATATTGTCGAGTCCGAAGGTACGGAATATGTAGACTTTTCTGAGATGGGCTACACCGAAGCTTTCGACGCGATGATCGAAATGATGCGCGACAAGTATGCCTTTACCGAACTGAAGGGTGTCGATTGGGACGCGCTGGTGGCTGAGTTCCGCCCGCGGATTGAAGAAGCCGAAAAGAACGAAGACGACTCCGCGTATTATCACGCTCTGTTGGACTTCAACTTCTCGATCCCCGATGGGCATGTTTATATCGATGCGCTCAGTTATATGTATGACGAGTTTCTGACCGAAACCGGCGGCGGCCTGGGCATGGCGATCCGCGAACTGGATGATGGTCGCACCCTGGTGAATTTTGTGCTGCCCGATGGCCCAGCCGAACAGGCGGGGATCGAACTGCGCGCTGAAATTCTCAGCGTGGATGGTCAGCCAGCGGCGGATTATGTGAGCAGTGTGATGGCCTGGTCGGGGCCGTTCAGCGCACCGCATGACGAACGGCTGCAAAAACTGCGATATGCGTTCCGTTCGCCGGTCGGCACCGCCTTTGAGATCACCTATCAGAATCCCGGTGCGGCAGAACCCACGACGGTCAGCCTGACCACCGTCGAAGAACGCGACAGCCTGCGTTTCTCGTCCTACGGGCAAGGGCTGACCGGTTTTGAACTGCCGCTCGAATTTACCGTGCTCGACAGTGGGTACGGCTATATCAAGATTTACTCGTTCGATGACGATAATCACCTGTCGCTGCTGCTGTGGCAGCGCGCGATGCGCGCCTTTATTGAGGCGGGTGTGCCGGGCCTGGTGATCGATATGCGCCAGAACGGCGGCGGATCGCCGGACATTGGGAATGTGATGCTCGGTTATTTCTTCGATGAAGAAACCTACACCGGGACATCGGCCTTTTATTATGAAGACCTGGATCGTTTTGAGATTGATCCGCTCTACGCGCAGACGATTATCCCGGCCCCTGAAATGGACCGTTATTACGGGGATATTGCCGTGATCGTCGGTCCTGGCTGCGCCAGCATGTGCGAATTCTTCAGTTATACCCTGACGCTGTTGGACAACACATCGATCATCGGCCACTATCCGACGGCGGGCCTGGGCGGAGGAATTGAATCTTTTTCCATGCCGGGGGGTATGTATGCCCAATATACGATAGGGCGTGGGTTGGGAGCCGACAACGAAATCCACATCGAAGGAACCGGCGTTGCGCCTGATATTCATGTGCCGGTGGATGAAGAAACCTTGTTTGCCGAGGGGGATGTGCTGCTGGATGCGGCAGTCGCTCACCTGGACGAGGTCATGGCTGGCGAATAGCCTGGCTTGTTTTTTCGCCCCCTCTCATGCAGTGATTGAGAGGGGGTCAGGTTTATCAACGACCGGACCACACTTCCTCACCCGACAGGACACGCGCGACCTGGATGGGGAACTGGTTGAAGTCCAACGGTTTCCCGATAAACCCGGCGAATCCTTTAGCCTTGGCTGAGGGAACCGCCTGGCTGGCATCGGTCGCGGATACGGCCACAATGGGGATATGGGCGAATGTTTCGATCCGGCGAATCTCGTCGTATATATCAAAACCGCTCACCCCTTTGGGGAAGTTCAGATCAAGCAGGATAATATCAACCGGCGCGAAAGCTTGCAGCTTGCGAATCGCGTCGCGTCCCCAGCGATCAAAGGCGAGTTCCGCGCCGTGTTCTCGCAGCAGCAGTTCGGTAATCACCCGGTTTTCCAGGTTGTCCTCGACGATAAATATCCGCTTACCCTGTAATAACACGTGTTCCTCCTTGCAAGGCACGGCCCATGCGCCTGTTGTCAAAACTAATTATTCTTTAAATTATAGTCTGAAAATCACAGTTTTTCCTATGCAGTTTGTGAAACTTGTATGAAAAATTTAGAAACTGCTTTTTAGAGAATTTGGGAGAAAGACAGTCTCAAGAAATACCGGTTTGCATCCTATCATAAAGGTCCTGGTGGCGAAACCGGCTGGCTTGCCCGATCCAACACTTGCCTGTAATCTTAGGACCAAGAGATTAATTCATTCCTCAAGAGGTTAATATGCGAACAAAATTGTGGGTTGGCTTGATCCTGGTAGGCGCGTTGATGCTCGTCGGGCAGATCGCCGGGGCGGCGCCGCGCCCGGCGGTGATTACGTTTGATTCATCGCTCAAAGTCATCACTGCCGCAGAGGTGGAGGCCGGAACGGCTGTGACCACCCTGAGTTGGTATACCACCGGCATGGATGAAGAATACCGGCTGGCGCTGCACACCTATCTGCTGGACGGCTGGAAGCCTGTTTTTCCGGATGAGGGTGTGCCTTTAGAAACCAGCGGCTCGCGAGAAGTCACGGTGCAGCCGACGCTCAATTTCGGCCCGCCCACCTATCTGCTCTCCATCGTCAATATCAAGACCAACAATATTGTGGATCAGCGTATCGTGACGATCCCTTATGACACGGCGGCGCAGGTCGAGCCGCCCGCGATTGCCGCTTTCAGCGCCGAAGTGACCGAGGTGGACGGGGCCAAACTGGTCGCGGGGCAGGTGCAGGTGATGGTCTCGTGGGAAGTAACGGGCCGTCTGCCTTCTGCTAATCTGGTCTTCGAGCAGGTGTTTGCCGATAACCTCGCCGCTTCGGTGGAACTGCCGCGCCCCTATCTGTGGATTCCGTCCGTCGGGCAGGGACCGCTGGCCCCGGTGTTCCGCGCGGGTGAAGAATTGGTGGTGCTGCGCTTGAGCGTAGTGGATATCGTCTCCAGTGAGATTTACGCCGAGCAGATGATCGAACTGCCTGTGATCAACGCGCCCGTCCTCCCGCCCGCGACCGTGACTCCTGCCCCGACGCTGACTCCCGCGCCGCAGCCGACCCCGGTAGCGAACGAGATCGTTAGTTTTGCCGCGAATCCCACCACTGTGAATCCTGGCTCGGCGGTCACGCTGAGTTGGGAAGTGATCGGGACCGGGGGCGTCACTATCGAACAGGCCGTGCCGAATGTGCCGGGAACGTCGGTCGTGGTCAACGCCCAATCGCCTAAAGGTTCGGCAGAGATTTATTTGCCCGATTTCGCGGCCTACAGTGTGACGTTTACCCTGTATTCGGCCAGCCGCACATCAACGGCCCAGGCGAAGGTCGAAGTTTACTGCCCGACGGCGTTTTTCTTCGGCGAGGGCGACGGCTGCCCGTCGAGCCAGGTGATCGAAACCGGGGCGGTGTACCAGTCGTTTGAAAACGGATCGATGGTCTGGCGACAGGATACGAACGAGGTGTATGTATTTTTCAGCGATAACACAGCGGCTTATTTTTTGGAGCGCGATTATGCTAATCTGCCCGATCCGCAGATACCCGAAGCGCCCCCGCTGGATCGTCAGGCTCCGGGCAGCGGCTTTGGCAAAGTGTGGGCCAATGCGCCGGGAGTTCGCGCCAAACTCGGTTGGGCGTTAGATGTCGAGCAGGGGTATAACACCCGCGCGCAAGGTGTCGCCCCCACGCGCGATCCGCGCCCAGCGTTCACCTTTTATCTGACGCTGCCCGGCGGCGAGGTGATCGGCTCCGGTTACGGGCAGTGGG
>JACRBK010000450.1 GCA_016234525.1 Chloroflexota bacterium | reverse complement strand
TTTGCCATGTGGACACGGTCACAGTGTTCATGGAAGATGTGGAAAGTCACACCGGCCAACACGGCATCACGCAGCGTATTTTGTTGATACAGAAAAGCCGGGTTTGTGCCCGGTTCCGCTGCGTGCCAGGTGCCCCATTCATCGACGATCAGGCCGACACGTTTGCCAGGATCGTAGTGATCCATAATGGCGCTGTGTTGGCTAATGAGGGTGTCTATGAACAGTGCCTTTTTTAATAGGGTGAACCATTCGGATTCGTCAAATTGGGTGGCCGATTTTTTGTCATTCCACTGTATCAGGCTGTAATAATGCAGTGAAAGCCCTTCCATTCGGGCCGCCGCTTCCCGCATGAGCACGGTTGTCCAGTGATAATCGTCGTCGTGTGGGCCACCCGCGATCCGGTATAATTTGCCTTCATTGAAGTGGCGACAATAGGTGGCATAGCGCCGGTATTCATCTGCGTAGAATTCAGCGCGCATATTCCCGCCGCAGCCCCAATTTTCATTACCTACGCCCCAATAAGTGAGGGACCAAGGCTCAGCCTGTCCATTTTTGCGGCGCTCGTTCGCCAGGGTGCTGTCTCCGGCAAAGGTCATATACTCCAGCCAATCTCGCATCTCTTGCATGGTACCGCTGCCCACATTACCGCAAATATACGGTTCGCATTCCAGTTGGGCGCACAAATCCATGAATTCATGTGTTCCGAAAGCATTATTCTCGGTCACATTGCCCCAATGTGTGTTAACGCGGCTAGAGCGATCTTCCCGTGGGCCGATCCCGTCCCGCCAATGGTAATCATCGGCAAAACACCCTCCTGGCCAGCGCAGATTAGGGATATTGATGCGGCGCAGCGCCTCCACAATATCGTTCCGAATACCGCGCGTGTTCGGGATGGGGGAGTTCTCGCCTACCCAAATGCCGTCGTAGATACAGCGCCCCAAATGCTCGGCGAAATGCCCGTAGATGTGGCGGCTGATGGTTGGCCCGTCCCCATCGGCATAAATTGTGAGCCGGTTCATGATGCCAATCCTTTCACTAATGAGTTCAGGTGTCCGTTTCCAAAGAGATCGCCAGTCGGCTTAGAGTCCGCATTGTGCGCCTTAACGGCGCAGCATCGCTCTCAGCACAAACCGCCCATTCGCCGGGTTCTCACCCACCCGCCGGATGCTGTAGGGCCACCACGCCGAGCCAAACGGCACATATACGCGCACCATATGCCCGGCAGCCGCTAAGTCGCGCTGATAGGGTTCACGCACTCCCAACAACATCTCGATCTCGTATTCGTTGGGCGACCATCCATTCGCCTGGGCGACTGGAAGCAGAATATCGAGGATGCGATCGTCGTGCGTGGCAAAGATCGGGCGGTGACCGGCGGCTTTCATGGCAGGACTGAGAGCCAACAAACACAAGCGCAGATAGGCGTCGTCAATGTCACGTTTGTGAGTGTAAGCGATGCGGCGGCTCGCCACAAAAGCGCCTTTTACCAGGCGAATGGTCGCCCCCTGCCCTGCCAGCCGTTGGAAATCTTCGCTGGTACGGAACAGGTAGGTTTGCAGCGTGATGGCGGCTGGAACACCGGCGGCGAGTAACTTCTCGAAGAGCGCGATGGTCTGTGGAACCACGCGAGCGTCTTCCATATCGATCATCATGGGGTGCGCCTGGGCATTAGGAATCGTTTTTATCACCTCGCCGATCCGCTGCGCATTAGCCCAGCCTAACTCATCCGAAATCGAACAGCCGATCTGGGTGGGATCGACCGACATGAACCAGTCCAGGTTCGTCTGTCCAAACTGCTCGATGGCGGCGAGAATACCCTTCACATTTTCTTCGACCAGTTCGGCTGAATCGACATATTCCCCCAAAAAATAGACGGAGGTATGAATACGCGCCGCCGCCAGTTCTTCGGCCTTGTGCCGGGCTGCCGTCACATCAGAACCCGCCACAAAACGTTTCGCCAGGGCCGCCAACCGGTCACTGCCCTCGATTCGCTCGCGCAAGTTATCGCGGCAGGCCAACCAGATCATAGACCGCTGCCAGGTCCGTTTAATGAGATTAAAGTCAGTCATCGCTCTCTCCTCTGGGTGCGCAAGTGATTGTATAACCTTGTCGACAAATTAGACAGCGGTTTAGCAGCCTCCTCTCAAACATCTTGTATTATTTGACGGAAAACCCCAATGTAGTTTCAGGTTCAGGCAGACCCTTAACATCCGTGCGGATTCTAAACAAATTACCTGCCTGTGGCTGTTCGTTTCGGTCAACATCCCTGCTGGCAGATGTAATGTACAACTCGGTCAAATCCGGCCCGCCAAACATGCAGCTGGTAGGACACTGCACGGGCATATCGATCTTATGGATCAAACGGCCATCTGGGGCGCGACGCTCGATCCGCCAGCCATCCCAAAACGCGATCCACAAGAAACCTTCACTATCCACCGTCAACCCGTCGGCAACCGCAGCCGTCCCCGTTGGCGGCAAAAATGTACGCCGGTGGCTGATCGTGCTCGTTTCAAGATCAAAATCGTAGGCATATACAATGCCCGATCCACCGGAGTCAGAGTAGTACATCGTGGTGTTATCGGGACTAAAGGCGATGCCGTTGGAGATGATAATGCCGGTTTCCATCGTCTGGAAGGTGGCGTCGAGATTGATCCGGTAAAGAGAATTATCCGGTTCATCGCTCGCCGTGCCGATCCAGAACCGCCCCGCCCGATCCACCGCGCCATCATTAAAACGATTGGTCGTACCAAGCTGTTCACGGCTGAGCAGATGCTTAAACTGATCGTCGTTCCAGTAGGTGATTCCACTCGCCAGCGCCAGAATCAGCCCACCACGTTCATGTAAAGCCAGACACCCAATGAATTGGCCCAGTTCAATCGTCCGCAGGTCGCCGGTATCGGGTGCAAAGCGGAAAAATCGGTGCCCCTCGGCATCCACCCAATACAGCACGCGCTCACGCGGACTCCAGATCGGACTTTCGCCTAACACGTTATGAACGGCTGCTACCTCTTCGACTTCAACCATGATCTTACCTCCTCACGCTAACCCAAGTTCGGCTCGCATATGATACCCTGTCTGCTCAATTTCCATCTATGGAGATCAAATTACTAAACCGATTTGTATCACCTCAAACTGCACGTTATACTACTCTTAGTGACAGGGTCTTTGGTCGAGAGTCCGGCGTCACTACCGATACATCCACCGTTAACCCCATGTTCCAACGCGACAGCATTTCTGCATCGTGTTAGTTTGATTTGTGTAATTAGTTTTTTGCCACGAGGGGGCCATGAGCCAATCTATTCGCATCCCGATTTTCAAGAAACGTTTGTCTGCTGTCTCGCGCCAACGACGCTGGTGGCGCGTGTTTATCCTGGTGCTGCTGATCGTGCAGCCCTTCACCCCGCTGAACTTTATCCCCGGCAGCGACCACCGGGCCGAAGCCGCACCGCTGAATTGGTGTGTGGCGGGCAGTTTTCAGGGTTGGAACAATTCCGCAAATCCGCTCTATGATGACGGTTCCAACGGTGATCTGGTCGCCAATGACGGCATCGCCTCGGCGGATTATTCCATCGGCAGCGCAGGAAGTTACGAATTTAAAGCCGTTGAATGCGGCAACTGGGGCAACGCCTATCCACCCAATAACGCCTGGTTTGTCACCACCTCGGCGAATCAGGTGGTCAAGTTTACCCTCGACACGCGCACTTACCCGTTCGAGAGTTTCCGTCCGCGCACCAATATCGTCAACACAGCGGATACCTGGCTGACCGGTTTTACAGCCGTGGGTAGTTTCCAGGGTTGGAATAACACCGATCCGGCTGCCGCGCTGACGAATCTCGGCGGCGGTATTTGGAGCCTGGATTATTCGGTAGCGGCGGCGGGCACCTATGAAGCCAAGATCGTAGAAACCGGCAATTGGGCGCATCAGTTCACCCATAACGGTCGCGTGATCGATGGCGCGGGCTGGAACTTTACCACCACGCAGTCTCCGCAAACCGTCAATTTTACGCTGAACCTCAACATAGGACGCATCAAGATTCAGCCGGTGGTATCGCCCGGCACACCGAGCAGTTGGTGTATCGCGGGCGGTTTCCAGGGTGGAGGATGGAACAACGCCTCCCATCCGCTGTACGATGACGGCTCCAACGGAGACGCTGTTGCGGGTGATGGTGTGTTCTCGCGTGAGATCAACATCAGCGGGCGGCACGAATGGAAAATCTTTGAGTGCGGCAACTGGGGAGTAGGATTCCCGAACAGCAATGCGTGGGTGAATGCGGCGGGCGGCGGGCAAAATATCCTGTTCACCTTCGACACCAATTCCTACGCCGATAGTTTTGTACCCTCTACCAATATCGTCCATGCCAATGATAATCTGGGCGCGGATTTTTCGGCAGTGGGCAGCTTTAACGGTTGGAATAACGCCGACAATGCCGCCCGTCTGACACATCAAGGCGGCGGCATTTACGAAGGCACCTATGTTGTCCCCAGCACCGGGTCATATGTCGCCAAAATCACGCGCTTCGGAACCTGGGATACCTTTGGCGGCACACCGGGCGGGCGCACTACCGATCAAACCGCTGCGCCATTCGATACCAGCGGCGACAACGAGCCGGTACGTTTTACGATAGATACTAACACCGGGCGGATCAAGGTCACTCCGGCGGGCGCACCCCCGGCGATCTGGGATACGGTTTATCACGCCGCCTGCAATTCACGCCTCGCGGCGGACTGCACCGGACCGGGCGATCATGCGTCGCTCGAACAGGTTCCCGGCCAGCCCGCAGGCACGCATTTTTCCAGCGTGACCTATAATGGCGCGCCCGTCGGCGATGGTGTGACGGATGTGTACGCCTATGACGATGATCCGATCTCGATGTACATGATGGGGCATTCCGGCGAACTGACCGACGATGCTCAATATCCCTACATTCGCTATTGGACCGGCAGCGAGCAGTTCGCAAATATGTCGTTGGTGGACAGTTATACTGGCGTATTTCACGGTGTAGATACTGCCTTCGATGTGTTTAACGGCAGCATCCCTGCGCAGCGCCCCGGCAATATCTACTATTGGTTGACGGCACAGCACGACTCCACCACCACCCGGCGCGGCCTGTGCATGACCGGCACCGATAATGTGCTGGGTCAGGCAATCAGCGGCGGCGACTGTTCGTTTAATGACTATGCTTTCGCCGTGTTGGACGATGACTCCAGCGGGCCGCAGGTGGCTAACCTGACGTTTTCCGATGGCGGCGACGGCCTGGGCGGTGGGAATGACCAGGTCTGCGCCGATGTGATCGAAACCGGCACCGACAGCGGCGACAATGACAGCGCAGTTGGCGCGGTGACATTACGTTACAGTGCCCTATTGGGCGATGTGATTATTGGCAGCGGCAGCGAAATCACTATGACCCTCTCAGCGGGGGTTAACTACTGCGCCAGCGGTCTGAGCTTTAACAATCCCACCTACTACCGCATCGAAGCGGTGAACAATGACCAGGATCACCCAGACGACGGCGATTACAGCGACCTGGATACCGGGCGGTCTGCGCCGGACTGCGAAGGCGCGGCCTGTGATTTCCCGGTAGGCGATAACAATATTCACTGGAATGAGGTCTATCATAACACCCGCACGCTCGATTACCGTGATCCGTTTGGCGCGGTCCCGGCGGGCAGTACAGTCACTATCGGCTTGCGCACAGCGGCAAATGACCTGACGTTTGTTTTCTTGCAGCTTTACAACACGCCGTCCGGCAATGCTGCTCACGCGATGAACAAAGTATCCACCGACGGCACGTATGACACTTGGGAAGCAACAATCACCGCCGCCGACACCGCCGACATAGGCCAACTGTATTACAAGTTCATCTTGATGGATGGCACGGCGGAAGATTGGTACGTGGATGACTGGTCGCACAACCAGTATGATCACGAAGATCGCTACGAAAACGGCAGCGGTCAAATGGTAGACGACGGCACGGCAGGCACCTATACCAACAGTTCGTTTAACCTCACCGTCTATGCGCCGGATATGGTCAACACCGTGCCGGACTGGGCGCAGAACGCCGTGATCTACCAGATCATGCCAGATCGTTTTCGCAACGGTGATCCGGCCAACGATGAGGCATGGCCCACCGGTTATGACGTGTATGGCCTCGCCCCACTCAATCACGATACCTGGAACGAAGCGCCGATCAATCCGCGCGCTGATCCTTATATGAACTATTTCAGCGCGGACTTTTTCGGCGGTGACTTACAGGGCATCATGGACGAGTTGGATTACCTGGAGTCCATCGGCGTTACCGCGATCTATCTGAATCCGATCTTCATGTCTCCGTCAAATCACGGTTACGATACGACAGATTACATGAATATCAATACACGCTACGGGGATAACGCCCTGTTCGCGCAGCTTGCCGCTGAAGCCGAAGAGCGCGGCATTTACCTGATTTTGGATGGCGTTTTTAACCACTCCGGTTCAGACTCGCGCTACTTTGACCGTTACAACCGCTGGGACGTTGACGGTTCTGCCTCTACCGGCAATGATGGGACCGGGGCCTGCGAAGCGGCAGGTTCGGTGTTTGCCGGGTTCTATACGTTGATTGACGATGGGACCGGCCCCTGTTATGGCGGCAGAAATTATGAATCGTGGTTCGGCTACGATTCGCTGCCGGTGCTGATTGACACGGTGCCGAATAGTATCCTGCGCGACTACGTCTTCGACGTGAACAACAACGGCAGCAACGGCATTGATGGTTCGATGGCGGTGATCCAGTACTGGTATTCACTCGGCGCGGACGGCTGGCGCTTCGACGTGGCGAACGAAATCCCGCATGACTTCTGGCAGCAGTTCCGCAGCCAGGTGAAAACCAACGATAGCCTGACGGGGCCACTTTACAGCGAGGTGTGGTACGAGGCGCAGCCCTGGGTCTTGGGCGATGAACTCGACTCCACGATGAACTATCGTTATCGTAAAGCCGTGCTTGGTTTTCTGGTCGATAGCGAGTGGACCGATAACGACAACAACGGCGATCAGACCATGTACCAACTGACGCCCACCCAGTTTGATTATGTCCTCGGCTCAATCCGCGAGGACTACCCTGCCCCATCGCTGTATGCCATGATGAATTTGATGGGATCGCACGATACGAACCGCGCGCTGTTTGTACTGCGCGAGGAATCCGCCGATCTCAACACGGCACTGAACAAACTCAAGATGATGGCGGCCCTACAATTCACCTTCCCCGGCGCGCCAACGATCTATTATGGCGATGAAGCGGGTATCGGCGCGGCAGACTATGGCGGTTATGGGCTGTGGGGCGCGGGTTATGGGGCGGCGGGCAGCCAACAAGACGACCCGTACAACCGCCATACCTATCCCTGGAATCCCGACACCGAAAATGCCTATAACACCTGGTCTGGCAGCGGCGAATATAACTTTGATAGTGTGACCGGCCCGGTCCCGCCGACCAATACCTATACCCCGGACCTGCGCGAACACTATCAGATTTTGGGCCTGACGCGCAGCAGTTACCCTGTGCTGCGTGATGGCGAAGTCAGCACGGTGCTGATCCACGACGCCGATCAACTCTATGGTTATGCGCGCCACGATGGAACTCACTGCGCGATAGCTATCTTCAACCGCAGCACCGCGGCACATCCGGCGACAACCAATGTCGACCTGCCTCTGCCAGCCGAATGTTCCGGCACATTTTACGATGTGCTGCACGGCGGGGCCGCCTATAACACAGTAGGCACACAGATCACGATCCCCAGCCTGCCAGGGTTAGAAAGCGCTGTGTTGGTCCAGGGATTGAATAGTAACGGGTTGATCCTGCCCCCGGCGGGTGTGACGATCAATGCGCTAGCCAATGATCTGCCTTCCGGCGGCACGACGAACATTCTCGCCACATTCACCGATGTGACCGGAAACCCGGTTCCGGCGGGTGTGACCGTCAATTTTTCAGTGTTGGCGGGCGGCGGCAGTCTGAGCAGTGCCAGCGCGATCACCAACGCCAGCGGCCTCGCCAGTGTCGATTATACGGCGGGCGGCGGCAGCACAACGGGGATCATCCAGGCCAGCCTGAACGCGCCGAACGGCAAAACTTACAGCGGATCGGTCACAGTTTACAGCGGCTACGGAGCGACAACGTTGGGACGCCTGACCGTAGAAACCGGCATCGGGCCGCACTTTGCCAACGGATTGACGGCGGGTGCGCATGTCGCGGCGACGAAGATCGGCACGGGTGAGCCGGTGATTGGGCTGGCGGAATACAGCCAGAATCCCTACCTGGGCGATGACCCAGTACAGTCAAGTTTCGTGGACGTCAGTCTGAGCAGCGATGCGGGGGTTGATATGCTGGCCGTCGGCGTACTTTATACCGACGAAACCGATGAGGCTAATCACCAGTTATTCTGGTGGGATGGCAACGGCTGGATCGAAACATCGGCGGTGATCGTAGACACGGTGAACAACGAAGTGGTCTTCGAAGTTACCGGCGAAACCAGCCCCAGCCTGTCCGAACTCACCGGGACGGTTTTTGTTGCAGGCGATCCGGGTTACTACCGCGAAGGCAGCGAGCAGGGCGGCCAGGGTGGTACGGCGACAGGCAGCCTTAACCCAATGATCACCAAGACCGGTGAGCTGGGCGCAGGGCAGGTTGGGTTGATCGGCGATCAGGTCATCTGGCGCATCAGTGTAACCAACCCCGGCACCGCGACAGCCGCGAATCTGGTCATCACTGATACGCTGCCAGCCGAACTACGCATCACCACGGTGGAGATGGATCGCGGCTCCGCCAGTGTCAACGGGCAGACGGTAATCTTCACGATCCCCTGGGTCGATCCCGGCGAAACGATCAATCTGAGCGTGTATTCCACCATCGTCCAGACTCCCACGGCTGACACGATCAATAACACCGCCGGGTTAACCGGCATCTCGGCGGATGGCAGCAGCATCACCGGCAGCGCCAGCGGCTCGGTTCAGGTCGCATCAAAACTGCCTTCAACCGGATACCCGCCCGATGAAGAATCAGATCGCAGCTCCTGGTATGGCTTTGTGCTCGCTGGTGGTGTGGTCGTGGTGGTGGGCAGCATGATCGCGCTGCGCAAACGGCAGAAGTAAGCTGACCACCCGCTCATAACAAAGATCGCGCATCAACCTTAAGGCCTCAAATCGTTGTAGAAAACGAAGCGAGGCCTTAAATTTATAGCGTTTTTTGGGGGTATGGTATGCCCGATTAAAGAGGGATAACCGGGGCAGTTAACTGACCTCATAATACTGTGGGGGGGGACGAGCAGCACTGCTCCCCGGCTGCCCGTCCCAACACAAGAATTTCCCGTGTTACGATTTCCGCCCCCACCTAACCCGTTCCAATAGTGCCGAGAACCTATCTGGCGCTGCGAACCCGATCCCCCCACCACTGTTTCCCCACAATCCTCTACACCAGCAGAGGTCTGTTTCATACTTCTCGCGTAGGCGAGGTCTAGTGGGGGTACGCGGGGGTACCCGTTTCCCCACTTCGCTCCGGAGGAGAATCAGTAAGCAGGGCTTGTATCTGAGGGATCAATTCCCTGAGTAAATCCGTTTTGGGTACAAACGCATTGGCCCCTGCCTCAAGCGCTTTTTTTTTGCTCTGAAGATTATCCAGAGCGGTCAACATGATCACGGGTGTCTTGGCGGTATGAGGGACTTTACGAATAGCTTCGCATAATTCAAACCCATTCATTCCGGGCATCAATACATCCAAGATAAATAAGTTTGGAGATAATGATTTGATTAGATGTAGCGCGAGTTCGGCATCTAGAGCTTTTACCACAGGATAACCAAGCTTCTTGAGCATGGTATCGATAAGTATCAGCACATTGACATCGTCATCAACTACCAAAACGGTCTTGTAACTATCCAACATGTTGATTCCCCCGCTTCTAGATCTCCATGACAGAGATTCCAAAATCGCTATAAAGGCCCGGAGATGCACGTCCAGGCCTCAATAGCGTAGACAGGAGATCATCTGCGCTCACGCGGGCGCGGATAATGGTATGAGCACAAAAATCTCCGATTGGGAATGGGCTACGATAGCTTGGGCGAGTTCGGTAAGAGAATTTGCCTCAATCGCGCGTAACCAGTTTTGGGTTTCTTTTGATAAGCCGAAAGCCGAGAATAGGGAAGTGTCACGGTCGTAGACCAGACGATTATGAACGTCCTGGTCAAACAATGCGGTCCCCATCAAGTTGTCCAGACGCCACTTCTCTTCTTTACCCATATCATGCCACCCCTTAACAGGTTATATATGCGGTCATTCGCCTGACTAACTTCCCGACGTAATATCTTCCGCGAACGCGACCCCACCAGGGGCAACGGCCAGTGTCAGAGTCAGCACCATCACAATGACGAAAACAATCGTGAACAACCGGCGCGGATCAGAAAGGAACCAGCTCATCAAGAATGCAAATGCGTTTTTCATTGTTTTCTCTCCAAAGTTGAACTCTCTATTCAAGATAGCTACACTGTAAAACAGGCTGTACAACATGGCGCTTACCAAACTTTCAGATTTTCCAAAACAAAAAAAGACCGTGCTGCCAGCAGACGGTCTTTTGTACCCGATGAGAGAAATGTGGAATTACTTCAACAACTGATCCGCGAGAGATACGGTCTCTTCCGAAGGGTCCAGTCCGAGTTCGGTGAGAAACAGGTCTTGCATTCTCTGAAAATGAGCTAATACCTGGTGTTTCTCGCCCAATTCGGCAAAACACATCATGATCGCGCGGTGAGCATCTTCCCGGTAAGGATCGGCGTCGAGCGCGTGTCTGAACGAGGTGATCGCGTCTCGAAAACTGTGCCGCGCGCGGGCGCAATTTCCGACGCCTACCAGTGCTTCAATATAGGCTTCAAGCAAGGTTTGGCGGCGATAAAAAACCCAATCAATATCCCGTCCGGGCAAAAAATCGCCGTGATAAAGATTGACCGCTTTGCTCCACAAATTCTCGGTTCGAGCATCGCGCATGGGCAAAAGACGGGCCTGCCGGGTGAAGTTTTCGAGTTCAATGGCATCGCACCACAAGTTCAGATCGGGGTTGATGAGATAGACACCATCTCGGAATATGATGGCATTTTCGCCTAGGGCCTGGCGTGCGCGGTAAAGGGTCGTATGGAAAACAGCACGCACCTGCTTCGTAGGGCTGTCGGGCCAAAACGCTACGCTGAGACGTTCTCGGCTTTCGGGTCCGTTAAACAGTAAATAGAGGAATAGCTCTCGTGC
>JACRBK010000446.1 GCA_016234525.1 Chloroflexota bacterium | reverse complement strand
TGATCATTCTGTTGGCGACAAACTTCAAGTTGACCCTGGTGGCTCTGCCGACGCTGCCTCTGGCATTGGTTGTGTTTATGTTTTTTGGGGCCGTTTCGCAGACTTTGTTTGGCACGTTGCAGCAAAAACTTTCGGGTCTGAATACGGTTTTGCAGGAAAACTTGGCCGGTCTTCGGGTGGTTAAGGCTTTTGTCCGCGAGCCTTATGAGCGAAACCGTTTTGCTACAGCCAATAATGATTTTCTCACTCACAACCTGAAAGTCAGCCGGATGTTTTCGTTCATTTTTCCATTGATCTTTCTGATCGCTAACCTGGGGCAGGCGGCGGTGCTGTACGCGGGTGGATTCCAGATCATGGATGGTGATCTGACTTTGGGCGAGTGGCAGAAATTTAGCATGTATCTGATGTATGTTTTCATGCCGTTAGGGATGTTGGGCATGATCATCTCGCTTATGTCTCAGGCGGCGGCATCGGCCACGCGCATCTTCGAGATTTTGGATGCTCCGAACGACATTGAGAACAATGCCAATGCTGTTGAATTGGTGGATGTTAAAGGGAGTGTGGTTTTTAAAGATGTATCTTTCCGCTACTTTAAGAGCGGGGAATATGTCTTAAAGGATGTTTCTTTTGAGGCCCAGCCCGGTCAAACTATCGCTTTGTTAGGGGCGACGGGCAGTGGCAAAACAACCATTATCAATTTGCTGCCGCGTTTCTACGACGTGACCGAAGGGCAGATATTGGTTGATGGGGATAATGTGCGCGATGTAACCTTGAACAGCTTGCGCGCTCACATCGGAATCGTACTGCAGGAGACGACGCTGTTCTCAGGCACGATCCGCGATAACATCGCCTTTGGCCGGCCTCAGGCGACAATGGACGAGGTGGTTGATGTCGCCAAAGCCGCTGCCGCTCACGATTTTATTGTGTCATTTCCCGATGGGTACGATACCCCGGTAGGAGAACGCGGCCTGACTCTCAGCGGTGGGCAAAAACAGCGTATTGCTATCGCGCGCGCCCTGCTTATGAATCCGCATATCTTAATTTTGGACGACTCAACCAGCAGCGTTGACCTGGCTACCGAATATCAAATCCAGCAAGCGCTCGACAGGTTGATGAAGGGTCGTACCAGTTTTGTGATCGCCCAGCGTATCAGTACAGTGCTGAACGCCGATCAAATCCTGGTGATGGATAAAGGCCGGATCGCCGCGCATGGCAGGCACGAGGAACTGATGGAAAACAGCGCCATTTACGCCGAAATATATAACTCTCAGTTAGTCGAAGATGCGGTTATCAATGGTGAGCAGCTTCCCGATGTCGCACAGGAGGTGCAGCTATGATGCGAGATCCGATGCGCCTTCTCGGAGGAGAAACGCGCAAACCCACCAGTCTCAGGGCGACCCTGTTCCGGCTCTGGAAATGGTTCAGAGGTTATCGTATTTATCTGCTGGTCGTGCTGGGTCTGTCGCTTTTGGGCGCCTGGATACAGGTCGAGACACCTGATTTGATCGGGCAAACCGTAGACTGCTATCTGATCCCCTACACGCAGCAAATAGCGGCAGGGGAAGGGTTGGGCGGGATGTCACAGGCAGGCCAGGACAACTGCTGGTATGACTCGGACATCGATCAACTCAGCCGTTCCGAAACCGCCAGCGGTGTTCGTGGGATTATTTTCCTGCTGGTGATTTTATATATCAGCGGTTCAGTGGTAGCCGGTTTGCAATTTTACCTGACTCGCCGCGCCGGTCTGAATGTTTTGCGTAATATGCGCGAGGCTGTATTCGATCACGTTCACCGCCTGTCATTAAGTTATTACACCAAGAACGAAGCCGGAGAAGTGATGAGCCGGTTGGTTAATGATATGGAGGCGCTTCAGCAAGCTTTCAGCTTTGCCTTGATCGAAGTGATACGCGGCTCTCTGATCGTCATCTGGTTGATCTATGCGATGCTCACTCGCAGCGTGGTGTTTGGGTTGATCAGCATGGTGGCTGTGCCGTTTATGATCATTACGACGGTGTGGTTTTCGCAGCAAGCGCGCAAGGCATACCGGCGGGCGCGCCGTGAAATTGGTGAAGTAAATGCCAATTTGCAAGAAAATATCGCCGGTGTGCGTGAAGCGCAGGCCTTCAGCCGGGAGCAAGAGAATATCACCCGGTTCCGCGAAACGAACGCCGCCAATCGTGATGCTAATCTTCGGGCAGTAGCCTTTACGAGCGCGCTCGCTCCTACATTACAGGCGCTCGGTTTTGTCTCTATTGTGATCGTAGCGGGGGTAGGCGGGATTTTCATGCTGCGTGATCAGACGCTTGGCGGGACCGTTATCTCGTTGGGCTTGATCATCACGTTCCTGTCCTATACCCAGCAGTTCAATATGCCTATCCAGCAGATTGCGACCTTGTGGGCTAATGTCCAAAATGCAATCGCCGGGGCCGAGCGCATTTTCGAGTTTTTGGATGTTGTGCCAGAAGTGCAGGATCAACCGGACGCAAAAGTCCTGCCGCCTATTGTGGGAAATGTGGAGCTGCGTGACGTGTGGATGAGTTACAACTCTGGCGAACCTGTGTTACAGGGAGTCAGCCTGCAAGCGAAACCCGGCCAGACGATTGCCTTAGTAGGGGCTACGGGCGCAGGCAAAACCACCGTGATCAATTTACTTCCCCGCTTCTATGATGTGAATTCGGGTGCAGTTTTGATCGATGGGTTTGATGTACGTGAGGTCACTCAAAACAGCCTGCGCAGCCAGATCGGTATTGTGCTGCAAGATACCTTCCTCTTCAGTGATACCGTGATGAATAACATCCGTTATGGCCGCATTGAGGCAACGGATGAAGAAGTTGTCGCGGCGGCTAAACTGGCTCATGCCGATGGTTTTATTTCCACTTTGCCCGACGGTTATCAGACGGTCCTCGGTGAGCGTGGCAGTGGCCTCAGCCAAGGACAGCGCCAACTTCTCGCGATTGCCAGAGCGGCGCTTGCCAATCCGCGCTTGTTGATTCTGGATGAAGCGACGAGCAGCGTAGATACCCGCACCGAACGCTTAATCCAGCGTGCCTTAGAAGAACTGCTCAAAGGTCGGACCAGTTTTGTCATCGCGCACCGGCTCAGCACCATTCGCAGCGCTGACTGTGTGTATGTTATCCACGATGGCAAGGTCATTGAGCAGGGGACTCACACTGAACTGCTGGCCGCAAAGGGATCCTACTACGACCTGTATATGAGCCAGTTCCGTTATCAGGGGTCGGAAAACGGCGCCTCAAATGGGACACAAGCGATTGAGTCGGTTCCCGCCGGAAGTTGAAACGCAGGAATTTGTCTCTAGGCATAACCAACGGAGTTTGCTAGAATAACAGCTATGCTCTACTTTAACTATGTTACTCTCCTGTCGTTAGCTTGCATGTCGAGCGGTGTTGGGCGCTCTCCGGTGAGGTGCGCCTGTTGATCGTGTAGTAGATACACTAATATCGAATAGCTCAACGGCTCTAGGCGCACTGCTTAGAGCCGTTTTTGATTCTAGGGATCTGGAGTTTCGGGGATGTGGAGGAAAGCATCATGTTTGTAATTCAAGTAGACCGCCTGACCGTGAATTATGCTGGAACAAATATCTTCCAGGATTTAAGCTGGGCGATTGGTGATCGGGATAGGATCGGGTTGATCGGGCCAAATGGCGCGGGCAAATCGACCCTGTTTAAGGCGATTATTGGCGAAGTTCATCCGCATGTCGGGAAAGTAGTCCGAATGCGCGGAGTCAGTGTCGGCTATTTGCCTCAAAGTGTGACCCTGTCATCTTCACGCACATTGTGGGACGAAGCGGTCGTGATGCCGCCCGATCTGGCACGGGTTGAGGCACAGTTAGCCCAGATCGAACGCCAATTGGCTGATCCTCAAGTGTACGAAGATTCAGATCGGTTGGCTCGTGTTTTAGACCGGCAGGAACAAGTGCTGGCAGACTACGAAAAATTGGGTGGCCCGCAGTTTACGAATAAGGTTCGTGAGACCCTGATTCGGCTGGGATTTGCACCCGAAGATTTTGATCTTCCGGCTGAAACGCTGAGCGGCGGTCAAAAGAAACAGGTGCTGCTGGCGAGGCTGATGGTCGAAGCGCCGGATGTGCTGCTGCTTGATGAACCCGATAATCATCTGGACCTGGCAAGCAAACGCCGCTTAGAGGCGTTGTTGAAAACCTATCCGGGAGCGGTGGTGATTATCTCGCATGACCGTTACCTATTGGACGAGGTCGCCACTCAGATCGCCGAATTGGAGAATGGTAAGCTGAACTCATATCCCGGCAATTACAGTGCGTATGCCGCCGAGCGTGAACTGCGTCGCCTGCGCCAACAGCAGCTTTATACCGCTCAGCAAAAAGAGATCACCCGTATCGAAGACGCGATCAAACGTTTTGAGCATTGGGCGAGTATCGTAGTGGATGAACGCCATATCCGGCAGGCCCGCAGCCGCCGAAAAATGCTTGACAGGATGGAAGCAAACGGCGAAATCATTGAGCGTGTCACCGAACGCCGCCAGATGGACTTACAGCTTAACGGTTGGCGGGGCAGTACAAAAGCGCTTGAGATCAACCGGCTGACGATGTCGTTCGGAGACGATCTGCTGTTCCTTGATCTTGATCTCCTCGTTCGGCATGGGGAACGGGTGGGTCTGGTCGGGCCGAACGGCTCAGGAAAATCAGTTCTGTTCCGGCTGATCCAGCAGGAAATCGAGCCAATGTCGGGCGAAATCAAGATTGGTCCGAGTAGTCAGATCGGATACTACGCCCAGGAGCATCAAACGCTTTTACCCTGGTGGAACCGTACTCCGCTCGAACTAGTGCGCGATCTTGCGCCCAAAAACGAGGGGGACGCGGTTTCTCTGCTGCTCAAATTCCTGTTTACCTACGATCAGGTCCGCCAACCCGTCCATACCCTGAGCGGTGGGGAGCGCAGCCGCTTGCAGTTGATCGCCCTGGTGTTGCAGCACCCCAATCTTTTGCTGCTCGACGAACCGACGAACAACCTTGATATTCAGTCAATGGAAGTCTTGGAGCAGTCGCTCGATGATTTCGACGGGGCGATCGTGGTAATCTCGCATGACCGCTATTTTCTCGATCAAGTGGTAGATCGCGTGGTGGAGTTAAAGAACGGTCAACTGCTGAGTTATGACGGGGGGTATACGGACTATCTCGCGAGCAGCAATACGTAGGGGGAGACTCTAAACAGTGACGCTACTCGTGTTGGCAAAATCGGTGTACACTGGGGGGGTGGCTCCGGTTTGAGCCTGGGTTGGTGGTGTTGTCTTGGAGATTTATCCCATTATGGCCGCAGCAGACAGAACAATTTTGGACAAGATTCTCAGCAGCCACACGGCAGCTTGCCAACTCCTGGCGGTAAAAATCACGCCCGACGAGCTAGTACATGTCGTCGGGTCACAAGAACCTGTGCGCGATCAACCAGACGAACGCGCCCGAACGCTGCTCACGGCCGGGTGGTTGAAGATCGAAGCGGTGCAGCTCGATCTGCCTGATTCTGAGCGGGCCAGTTTGGTGACTGCGATCCAGCAGTCGGCGCGGACCTGGTTAAAACAGTCAGGTGATACTATCACCTCTGAAGATCGGGAGCAGGTTCGTTGGTTGACAGAAAAAACGCGCTCACGCGAGAGCAAACAGCAGATCGCGCAGCGTGTATGGTTAGCAGCGGTAGTCTACGGCATGAATCATCGTGCGGTGGCCTTTGATAGCGAGGGGCAGGTCCTTTGGGAAAAAGGTATCGCGGGCCGTATCGGCCTCTCTCCCGATGCCGCCCTGGATCTCGCCTGGATGCACGGCGGGCACGAGGTCTATACGGCTAGTTTTCGCCAGCCGGATGGCACGATTATACGCGGTAAAGGTCGCCAGCGGTGGCATGTTTACCGGCTGTCGCTTGATCCCGCCGCCGATGTTTTGTTCGAACGGCGAGCCAAAAAAGTACAGGAAAAGGTGGCGTTGATTGTCGCCAGCGAGATTCACGCC
>JACRBK010000445.1 GCA_016234525.1 Chloroflexota bacterium | reverse complement strand
GGTTGAAGATACAGCACAGGGGGCGCGCGTACAGCCGCGCAAATAGATTATGCCTAACAGTCATTACAAACACGTCATCTGGGATTGGAACGGGACGCTCTTTGACGATGCGTGGTTATGTGTCGAGATCATGAATGGGCTGCTCGTCAAACGCGGGCTGCCCCCGCTCAGCCTGGAACGTTACCAATCCCTGTTCGATTTCCCGGTAATCGATTATTACCGCCGAGTCGGGTTCGATTTTGCGGTGGACTCGTTCGAAAACCTGAGTAATGAGTTTATCGGGGAATATCAGCGCCGGATGCTGGAATGCCAACTGCGCCCGCAGACGCGCGAAGTGTTGGAGGGAATACAACAATTGGGGCTTACGCAGTCGATTCTCTCGGCGATGAAACAGGAAATGCTCGACGAGATGATCGAACACTTCGCCCTGACACGCTATTTTGCCGATGTGGTGGGGATCAGCGATCATCACGCCGCCGGGAAGATCGACAGCGCCCGGCGCTGGATGGCAAAACAAGCGGTAAGCCCGGCAGACATGGTTTTTGTGGGCGATACCACTCATGATTATGAAGTGGCACAGGAATTGGGAGTAACTTGCTGGTCCATCGCCAGCGGGCATCACAGCGAGGAACGATTAGCTGCTCTCAGCGGGCGAGTGATCGAGGCGCTGCCTGCCCTGCTGGGCCTGATCAACGCCTAGTTTTATGTGGCGTATGGAATTTGTCAATTTTTACTATTTTCCCATGTCCGGCAGCATCACATAGGCTATAATGTGGGATATTGAGCCGCTTTTTTGGATAATGAGGGATATTGGCTCCTCCCATGCAACGGCGCTGCTGGCGGTGGTTGTGGATTTGGGTAGGGGTTCTGGCGACAGGCTGCGGGCAGATCTGGTCATCGAATGCGCCGCAGTCTGCAACGCGAGAACCCACTTTGCCTTTGTTGGGTTACACCTTACTGCCTGCTTCGCTTACCCCTTCGCTTTGGCCGCCAGCCCATACCGTTACTCCCTGGATCAGCCTCGATGGCGCAGGGCTGCCCGGTTTCCCGCTGGCTGTCTATTTGCGCGTCCGCGGCCCGGCCTGTTATGAAACGCCGGTGGGCAGCCTGATCTGCCTGGGGGAGGTGCATAACCTGCTTGATAGGCCGGTGGAACAGGTCGTTGTGGTCGTCCAATTATTGGCACAAGACGGCACCCCGTTGGCGACTCAAGAATCTTTGGTGGCACGTTGGACTATTCCAGCCGGGGCCTGGGGACCGTACCGGGTGTTGTTCGACTCTGCCCCGGCAGGCTATGTTACAGCCTACCCGTTTGTAAAATCCGGCGAGATCAGCAGCGACCCCCAACGGAGCATGGCCGTTTTAGGGTTGGAAAAAGTGTCCGGCGCATTTGTCCTCGATCAGTATCAGGTAACATTTTCTGTCACCAACACGCACACGCGCGCGGTTCAGAATATTGTTATTACCATGACGCTGCTCGATCAGCAGGGCCACGTGACAGGTTTCCGGCAGGTGTATCTCGATTCGAAACATTGTTTAGAAGCGGGGGAATCGTTGTCGCTCACGATTAAGACGATTCCGCAAGGCCCGAATACGGTTGGGTTTGAAGCCTTTGCTGACGGTTATTTTGTATGGTGAGGGTGGCGTAAGAGAAGGATGGTAAAAAACCAACCGCCGGAGTGAAACTCCGGCGGTCGCAAGTCTGGTAGGGGCGAAATTACTTCTTGTCGGTCTTGACCGTGATCTGCTTGGGCTGGGCTTCAGGCAGTTTGAGCAGCGTGACGTTCAGGACGCCGTTTTCAAAGGTCGCATCCACGTTATTGCTATCGAGCGTGTTAGGCAGGCGCAGGCTGCGCTGGAAAGAGCCATAACTGCGCTCGCGGTAATGATAACGCTCGCCTTCACGTTCGATGGTATCGCCCATCTCGCCATTGATGGTCAGAACCCCATCATTGACTTCGACCTTCAGGTTTTCCGCTTTGAGGCCGGGCAGGTCTACACGGATGGTGAGTTCTTTGTCATTCTCAATCACATCCATCGCCGGGCGCAGCAGCGGGCGGGCGGTATCGGAAAACAGGCGGCTTGGCCCGTTACGCCAGAGGTCTTCGAACAACTCATCGAAAGACCGGAAAGGATCGCTGACGCTCATTTCGTTACGGGGGACCCAACGGATCAAGTTACGCATAGTTTTTTCTCCTCAGATCATTTAGTGTGTTTCAGTTGTTATTGCCAACTCATTTCGATCATCATGATGACGCATGGATATAAAAACAACATCAGCGCCTCGTTAGAGTTGGATCGGAGGATCATATAACCTGCGTAAGATCGTTTTTTCCTTATTCGATGGGCACAGCGAGCGCCGTATAGTCATAATCAAACATATTCTCACAGCTCCAATCACCGCTCACCGCCGCCTGAAACAGCGGATCGAGGGTCGTCCCCAGGCTGCTTTCGCGGACCATGCGGCTGTCTTCGAGTGCTCCCACCATATTCCCCTGGCGAATACGAACTTCGGCCCGCAGCGCATAGATCAGGGTATAGTCTGGATCAAGCTGAATGGCGCTGCTATAAGCGGCTTCGGCGGCTGAATAATCACGCAGGTTGCAATACGCTACCCCCTGAACCATATACAGATCAGGCAGTTGGTCATCAATGACTAGCGCGGTTTTTGTATCACTCACGACGTTCTCGTATTGGCCGAGCAGCAAATTACCAAAAGCAGAAAAGGTTGGGGCCAAAATATAGGTGGTCTCCGTGCCGAAGGTGGCATGAAGCAGGCGCATCGAGAGTGTGGGATCAGGATAACGTGTCAGGATAATATTAAGCTGCTGCTGAGTTCCTATCAGATCGGCCCGACGCAGTGCCAACAGCATCGAAAAGACATAGGGGAAATTGGCATCGGGGCCGAGTACATCAGCCTGTTCGCAGTAACGCTGCGCTTCCTCATAGTTTCCCTGGAAATAGTACAGGCCGCACATCTGGTACAAGGGATACCAGTCCGTCGGGCGTAGTTCGGCGACTTTACCCCACTGCTTAAGCCCTTCATCAATATTGCCTACCAGAATCGCGTGCAGCCCGAAGGCTTCCATCGGTGATGTCCAATCAGCCGGTCCCAGGCGCTGGGCAGTGCTGATGTCGCGCAGGGCGCGTTCGTGTTCGCCCTGTCGCAGATAGGCCACTCCCCGGTACATATACGGGATCGGGTTGCCAGGATCGAGACTGATCGCATCGCTGGCAGCGCTGACCACCGCTGCTGCATCTTCCATATAGGCCGCTAGCCCGAACTGAAGCAGCGCCGCTACCCCGCTGCTGGTCGTCTCCGCGCTTTCGACCTGCATCTGGTTTTCGACGGCAATGATCCGGGTCGCTTTGTACCCATTACCATCCGCAATGGCCAACACATTCAGCACGCCAAGCACCTGCGGGACGATAGACTGTTCGTGTTCATCGGTCAGGCGGGCCGTCAAATTAGCGCTGCGGCTTAGAATCTCTTGTCCGATGGTGAGATAATCAAACGTGGAGGACACCCCCACTTGAATCTTGATCTCGATAAAATCGTCGGTATAGTTGCCCCAAACCATTACTGTCGCCCGGTTGGCTTCGGCGACCTGGCGCGCCTGTTCTTCCGAATTCACTACCTGGAGATATTCTCTCACACGAATATCGGAGAACGGGACCTGATTTTCAAGATGTTCTACCAGATCATCGTGTATAAAACGGGTGACGCTGCGTTCGGTGGTCCCTGGCAGCGGTTCTAACTGGGCGATCAGAACCATGAATTCTCCAGGCTCAACCGGCGCTACCAGTTCGACCGGCGGAAGGTTTTGAGTCGTATCTGTTTCGGAATTGGAATCCGAGTCGTTATCTGATGATGGGTTGTCGTTCCCCATCAACTGCAAAACAGCGACTAGCGCTAACCCCAGGGCCAGGATCGCCACTGCCCCCATGATCCAGAACCAGGGAGAGGAGGTCAGCGGGCGGGTCTCGATGACGGTGGTCATCGTGCCGGTATTGTCGCTGTGCATCCGTTCCCCGGAAGGCGTCGATGCTGAAAATCGTGATTGGGCGCGCAGCTTGTCTACTTCGATCAAGGGAACTGTCTGGTAGGGCGGCTGGTCCAGGGTTTGGAGAATACTTTCGAGTTCGGCGCCCACCTGGCGCACACTGCCGATCCGGCGCTCACGATTTTTATCGAGCATCCGGTAGATCAGGCGGACCAGGTTCGGCGGAATATCGGGCCGCAGCGCAACAAGGTCTGGGGCCGGGCTGTTGATAATCGAATAAAGGATCGATGCAACCTGCTCATGTTCAAAGGGGCATTTGCCGGTGAGCATTTCAAAGAGGATGACTCCAAATGCCCAAATATCTGTGCGAGCGTCCAATTCTTCGCCCTGGCAGGCTTCGGGGCTGAGATAGGCATAAGTCCCGACGACTGAGCCAAGCTGGGTCAGATGTTCGGGGCTGTCCATCATGCGAGCTACGCCAAAGTCGGTCAAACGGGGAGTGCCGTCTTCGGCCAGCAGCACGTTCGCCGGTTTCAGATCGCGGTGGATAATCTTGAGCCGGTGGGCGCGGGTCAGCGCATCGGCGAGATCAAGCGCAATTTCTAATACGCGGCGGATCGGAACCTGGGGCTGACGATGTAACAATTCGCGCAGCGATCCACCGCCAACATATTCCATCACCAGATAGTGCTGGTTGGCCTCATCAACGGATGCCAGCATTTTCACAATATTCGGGTGGTTTAACTGGCGTAGGGCAGTGCCTTCGCGCTCAAAACGTTCCAACAGGCCAGGGGCTTGACCGATCACTTCGGCGCGGAGCAGTTTAATGGCAACAGGTTCACCATTCAGGGTATCTACACCCTGATAAACTTCGCCCATTCCCCCCTGACCGATAGGCGCTATTAACTCAAAACGATTTGCGATCAACCGTCTACCGCTCATTATTACTTTCCCCCTCAAACGACCATCTGACACGCCTCAATAACTATACGGCAAGTTTGCTAAGTGTGCTACCAGTGGAATATAGGGGAACTGGGATCAGCGGATTTCGGCGCCGTTAATGTAAAGCTGAGCAAAAACAAACGAAAATGACCAGGGATTACCTGGTCATAAGTCGTTATTTGATTGTGACATGCCACATCAAGGGATCAAGTGAGATAATCACGCAGATTATGCGCCAGACGTGGATGGCGTAGACGGCGCAGCGCTTCTTTCTCAAGCTGGCGAATACGTTCACGGCTGAGGCCAAACTTGTTGGCGATCTCTTCGAGCGTGTGTGGCTCACCACCGCCCAACCCAAAACGCAGCCGCAAAATATGGCTTTGGCGCGGCGTGAGTTCGCTCAACACTTCTTCGATGGTTTCCTGCAACAAATGTTGGGTGGCCGCCTCTACCGGGCTGGGTGAGTCCTGATCTTCGATAAAGTCGCCAAATTCACTGTCGCCGTCATCACCCACCGGACGCTCCAACGCGATAGCGTGTTGGCTGGCGTCCATCATGCCGCGCACACTTTCGGCGGGCAGTTCCATTTCCTGGGCGATCTCTTCGGGCGTAGGCCGGTGTCCGAGCGACTGCTCTAACACCTGCGCCGTGCGGTACATCTGGCGAATCCGCTCGGTCATATGCAGCGGAATGCGGATAGTGCGGGTTTTCTGCGCCAGGGCGCGCGTAATCGCCTGACGAATCCACCAGGTGGCATAGGTGCTGAAACGGTTGCCGCGCTTGTAGTCATATTTGTCTACCGCGCGCATCAGCCCCACATTGCCTTCCTGGATCAAGTCAGGAAAAGGTAAGCCCTGCCCCATGTAACGTTTGGCGATGCTGACCACCAGGCGGGTATTCGCCCGGCCCAGGTGTTCACGCGCTAACTGGCCGTCTTCAACGAGCCAGTCCAACCGCTGATGATCTTCCGGGACTGGATTTTCGTAGCGAAGGGTATGATAGGCTTCGCGCCCAAGTTCAATCCGTTTGGCGAGTTCGATTTCTTCCTGGGCCGTCAGGAGTGGTTCCTGGGCCATCTGGCGGAAGTAGAGGCCCACCGGGTCATCGGCGGATACCGCGTTAATATCGCCTACATCTGGATCGTGCTGCTCTTCTTCGGGCTGAAATTCGCCGTCGCGCAGGTCCAGATCGTCATGCGGGTTGATCTCATTTTGACGAAGTTCGATCCCTAACTCATCCAGCTCATCTAAGACCGCTTCGATTGAATTCACATCGTCACTATCTTCATCTAGCAACTCCAATACATCTTCGAATGTCACATAGCCACGTTGATCTGCACGATTCATCAATTCCTGAATCACGTGAGTCGCGTTGCCTCCTGAAGTATCGCTGACCGGAACCATAGAATCAATCTACCTGCCAGGGTATAAACAAAAATTAACCTGTACAAAATGCAGTGCCGTATCAGCCCATGAAGTGTGGGAGCGCATTCAGAAATTATATCATAATTCCAATGAGTGGGGAAGTCAATGAATCAAACTTGATACTATACTCATTTTCCCCGGTGAAAGGCGAAAAATAGATTTTTCTAATATTTCTTATGATTCGTTAATCTTTTCAACTGTGCGCTGGCGGTCAGAATCGGTGGGTTCGATGGTGCGCGTTAAGGCGGACAGCGGGACTCGCCGGTAAAAAGCGCGGGCCGGGGCGCGGTTGATATACCATACCACGTACAGCGGCACAAGAATCATAATCGGAAGCTGGCAGCGCAAAAAGTCACGGATCGCCGCCTGGGTTTGTCCTCCAAAGATGGGGTCTGCCGGGGTGATCCACGTCTCAACAATCCGGTAAAGATTGGCTGAGGTAAGCAGCAGCAGCAGCCCGACCAATACAAAGCGGATTTGTGGCGGACGGCCCCACCATGCCAGCAGGCAGGTGATCAACATCACGCCGCCTAACAGCCCTTGCAGCGCCTTCCATGTCGTGATTTCCACACCGGCGATGAGATAAGCATCTGTGGCGGCGGCATTCATCCGCCACAGGACATAAACCTCTGCTAACGGGAGAATGCCATAGATCACCGCAGCGGCGAAAATGGCAATTGATAACCCGAATGGGCGGTATATTCGTTGATCCTTGGGTTTTGCTGTCATCGTTAGTTGTCCCGTTTTTCGGGCGGCGGGGTACGCTGGATCGCGGGCGTGTTGTCCAGCCGGGTAAGCGCTTCAGGCGTGACCAGTCCGCTCGGCGTTTGGTACGGCGACACGACATACTGCACGGTGGGAACTGTTTCGCGCGGTTCACCCGGATACCGCAACAGCACCGACAGGACCATGAATAAAAAGCCGATACCTATCAGCGCCGCCGACTGCCCTAAGATCGGCCAGGTGAAGGTTCCAACGAGCAGGTGAACCATCCGGTTACCCACGACTTCGGCCATCAACGCACCGCCTGCCGCGAACCCACCTTCGATCTCGGCCTCGATGCTTAACTCATTGATGACGAAGGGCAGCAGGAACAGCGGGACCAATGTGAACAAGCTGCCGGTGATGAGCATCGGTCCCATCCAACGGAAAAATGATTTGGATGAGCGCACGGCGACGATCACGATCAGCGAAAGCAGCACGAGCGGGATCATCAGAGTCAGGGGAAGCAGGCGTTTATACAGCCGGATACCCGACCGGAAACGGTTTAGTTCAGCATCAGAAAATGCTTTTTCGGCGTGCTCTCTCTGCTGCTCTGTCATGGCTTCAGCTTGTGCCGCTTCGCGCATTTCTTCTAACACATCGAATGTTTCGGGAAGCTGTTCGGTGGTGTCCTGGCGAAGCTGGGTCAGCAGGCTGCCCAGTTCGTTGACCAGATCGGAATTCTGAGGGCGGCAGTAGGGAAAGGTCGAATCTGCTTGATCATCCACATACGCTGCAAACTGCTGTTCTTCTTCAGCAGTACAGTCAGGCAGCGCTGCGGCGATCATTTGCATCGCGTTCTCGCCCGGCGGTCCCGACAAGCGGCGGCGCAAGACTTCTGTCTGGAATACGAGTTCCAGGTCTTGCTCGCCATCCAGCCAGCCCATGAATGAATTCAGGTTACGATCGATTTCTTGCTCCACCCATCCGGGAGGAACCAGCCCTAATGAAATAGTCTCCCATTCTTTTTCGCTCAGATGATCGATCACCTGGAGCATGGAGATTTCATTCGCCGCCTCTTCGCCAGAGTCCAGCCCTTCGAGCAGGGCAGGCAGCACACGCGGCGCCAGTTCTGCATAAAAATCCTCATCAGCGAACATTCGCTCATAAGTATCCCCGGCCAGCGCGATACGCTGCGTATTAAATGTCCACAGCGAGAGCGGAAGGATGCTCACAAAAAAAAGAGCTAAGATGAGGCCAATTAACCGTCCCAGACAGCGCATAAGTTTTCCCTACACCGAATAAAATTAGAAACCCTGGGCTTCACGCCACTGCCGAATTTCGCCGGCGTGTTCTTCCTCATGCCAGGTGGCATTTTCGAGGATCAGATAACTAAGCGGTTCGCCTTCCATCCACGAAAAAACGCGATTATCATCCAGAGTTCGAGCGTCCAGGCTTTCAACCACGCGGATCAAGTGTTTGTGAACGCCGTGAAAATCTTCGAGAACCGTCTCGAATGGCCGGGATGCATTGAGGCTGTATTGTTCGGCGTTCCAGTCGTCAATATCTTCTATCTCTACAATACGCGGAACACCCTTTTTCTGTTGCTCTAACTGCGAAAGCGTTGTCACCAATTCGGCTTCCCACGAGACCAGGTGCGCCAGCACATCTTTGATCGACCACACCCCAACAACCCCCATTTGAAACATTTGATCGGCGGTCAGACCTTCAATGCTGCTCAACAAAGCGGCGCGCGCCTGGCGCAGCCCTTCAATAACCTCGGCCTTTGGCATCCTGTCAAATCCTTTCATCACTGTACTGTGTGCATTATAGCACCGCGCAGCGGGCAAACTCAACCGGCGACTTTTACCCTAAATATTGGGGGGCAATTTCTGCGTTTAGACCGTAGAGTTGCCGTGTGCTGCGGCTTGAACTATAAACCACAAGGTATAACGTCGTTCAACAAGTGTTTCGGGGGAAAGGAATAGAAGAATATGGCAAGTCAGGTTAAAGAGAAATGGTATGCCCTTTCTCAAGAAGATACGCTCGAGCGTTTGGAGGCCAACCAAGAAAATGGGTTGAGTCAACAAGAAGCCGCCCAACGCCAGGCGAAATATGGCAAGAATGAGCTTCCCAGCGAAGCTGAAACCAGCATTTGGGAACTCCTCAGGAGCCAGTTTACCGATGTGATGGTTATCGTCTTGATCGTTGCGGCTATTATTTCTGTCTTTATTGGCGATACCGAAGACGCGGTGGTGATCCTGGCCATTGTGGTTTTGAACGCGGCGCTTGGCTTTTTTCAGGAATATCAGGCTGAACAATCTTTGGCCGCCTTGAGCGCGATGCAGACTCCGCATGTGCGCGTGCGGCGCGATGGGCAGGTTCACCAGATGAGCGCGATAGACCTGGTTCCCGGCGATATTGTATTGTTAGAAGCCGGATCGCGTATTCCTGCGGATGGGCGGCTGATTGAAGCGGCGAACGTTCAGATCGAAGAAGCGGCGCTGACCGGCGAGTCAATGGCGGTTGAAAAATCAGTCGCTGTAATCGAAGAAACCGATCATCCCCCGGCGCTGGCAGAACGGCATAATATGGCCTATATGGGGACGGCAATTACCTTTGGGCGCGGGACGATGATCGTGACGGCCACGGGCCTGCATACCGAACTGGGCGCGATTGCGGCTATGCTTCAGCGCGTCGAAAAAGGGCGCACGCCGCTGCAAGAACGCCTGGAACGGGTTGGCGTGGTATTGGCAGGCGCGGCGCTGGCGATCTGCGTGTTGGTGTTTGTCACTGGCGTGCTGCGCGGTGAAGATACCGAAGAAATGTTATTGACGGCGATCAGTCTGGCGGTGGCGGCTATCCCCGAAGGTCTGCCCGCTGTTATTACGATTGCGCTGGCGTTGGGCGCGCGCCGGATGGTCAAACGTAATGCCCTGATCCGCAAGCTGCCTGCCGTAGAAACTCTGGGATCCGTCTCGGTGATCTGCTCCGACAAGACCGGCACACTGACTCGCAACGAGATGACGGCGACCCTGGTCGGCCTGCCTGGGCGCGAGGATGTGATCGTGCAAGGGGCTGGTTATGTCCCGGTGGGAGCGTTCCATTCCGGCGAGCAGACCCTTGTCCCTGTGAATGACACAGTGCTGCTCCGGGTGATCAAAGCCGGGGCGTTGTGTAACGATGCATTCCTCGAACAAGATCATGACACCGAACGGTGGGAAGTGGTTGGTGATACCACCGAGGGCGCGCTGCTAGTTCTGGCCCGCAAAGCCGGGTTTGTGCGCACGGCGCTCGAAAACGACCTGCCCCGCCGGTCTGAACTCCCGTTTTCGTCTGAACGTAAAGCGATGACGACGATCCACGAAAATAAGGGTCAATTGGCCTCAGAGTTATTTGAGGGTTCACCATTTGTTGCTTTTACCAAAGGCGCACCTGATCAATTGGTGAATTGGGCCAGCGAAGAAGTAACACCGGATGGTCCGGCCCCCTTGACAGAGGAACGGCGCGAAGCATGGCGTAAAAAGATCGAAGAGATGGCGAGCCAGGGCTTGCGCGTGATTGGCGTCGCCTATCGCCCGCTGCAAAACATCCCTGATGTCATGACTCCCGAAACGGTGGAGCGTAATCTAAAAATGATTGCGCTGATCGGCATTGTAGACCCGCCGCGCAAAGAAGCTAAAGATGCGGTCGAAAAAGCCAGCCAGGCTGGAATCCGTTCGGTGATGATCACGGGCGATCACAAGCTGACTGCCGCCGCTATCGCCAAGCAGTTAGGGATTATGCGCGAGGGTGATCAAGCAGTCACCGGCGTTGAACTGGATCGTATGTCTGAAGCGGAACTGCGCGATGCTGTGACCAAAACCTCAGTTTATGCGCGTGTTTCGCCTGAACACAAACTGCGTGTGGTTGAAGCGCTGCAATCGCAAGGCATGATCGTTGCCATGACCGGCGATGGGGTGAACGATGCCCCCGCCCTCAAACAGGCCAATATCGGCGTGGCGATGGGGATTACCGGCACGGATGTGAGTAAGGGGGCATCGGACATGATTTTGACCGATGACAACTTCGCTACTATCGTCGCGGCAGTCGAAGAAGGCCGCACGATCTACGACAATATCCGTAAATTTATCCGGTATCTGCTCAGTACCAATTCCGGCGAGATCATGACCATGTTTGTGGCGCTGCTGGTTGGGCTGCGCGTCCCGCTGCTCGCCATCCAGATTTTGTGGATCAACCTGGTTACCGATGGTTTGCCAGCCGTCGCACTGGGCTTTGAACCCAGCGAATCCGATGTGATGAAACGCCAGCCGCGTCCGCCCAAAGAGAGCATTTTCGCGCGTGGGCTGGGGCTGCATGTGGTCTGGGTGGGGGCATGGCTGGGGGCGTGTTCGCTGATCGGGTATGTCTGGGCATTAAACCGGCACGGTGGCGAAATCTTTGATCCGACCGAAGAGTCGCTGCATGTTGCTCGCACCATGACATTCTGTGTTCTGGCCCTGTCCCAGTTGGCACACGTACTAGCGATTCACGCGGGTGAAGCCGCTTTCTTCACCGTTCCCCTGCGCGAAATGCGGATTCTGTTGGGGATCGTCGTCGTGACTGCCGCGCTTCAGGTGATGGTGTTGTATGCGCCCTTTGCCCAGGGGATTATGGAAACCACGTCATTGGATGCGGTTGAGCTGGTATTCGCCATCCTCCTGGCTGGATCAGTCTTTTGGGCCGTAGAGATTGAAAAATTCTTCCGCCGCCGCCGCCGTTCTCGCGGGGCGCACGCCTAACCCGGCAGCAGGTTCTCGGCTCTAAGCAGATCATCTAATCCATCGAGCAGCGCATCTACTGTCACCAGGGTGCGCTGCTTGTTTCCTTCTAACAAGATATCAAGCTGGCTTTCCCACCCGGTAGGTAGTTTGATACACAACCGTTTGAGCTGCGCGACCAGCCGCTTTTCACCCGGATGTGGCACAGCATTCACTGCGAACAAAATATCAAAATAACTCGCCAGCAGCGCCGTGACCCGGTGGTTAACGCTGATCCGGTCCTGGCGCAAAATCGCCAGTTCGATCTGGTGGCGATACGATGATCCGATCTGGCGCAGCACCGGGTAATTCAGTTTGATAATGGCGCGGCGCAGCGCTTCGGGGTAAGGCTGTTCGGCACGCTGCTTGAGGCGCATAAACCAGCCCGCCCGATCATAAACCACCTGAGACTCGCGGATCGTGTGCCAAAAACTGGTGGTATAACCCATCCATGCCTGGCACTGCACCAGCGTGCGATCTAGCTGTTCCTCGATCCACTGCGGCGACCAGTAGATCAGGTCTACGCCTGACCCTGAGACACGATCGGTCCAGGCATCTTCTGGCCCCCAAAACGGTTTGTCGATCTCAATGGTCGGGCTGCCGTCGCCCGCGAATTCGTGCGCAATGGTCGTGCGCACAGCCAGCGAGATTGGCTGGTCGATGTAGATATAAAGATCGAGATCAGAATGATCGTCGGATAATCCCGCCGCCAATGATCCTGCCAGGGCGACCGCCTGCACTTCGGGCAGGGCCGCAAAACGGGCCGTGATCGCCTGGACGCGCGAAAAACGATCTGAAATGTGAGCCGTCATGTTAGACCTCATTCGAGTTTAGGAAACTGTGTAACAGGCAAAATTATAATGAATTGTCTCAAAAATCTCTTGTCGAAGACAGGTGAATAAGATATACTTTATAGGTGGTGTCCTATCATGTTGAGGTTGTTAGCTATGCCAATCTATACCTACGAATGCGATGAATGCGGTGTGCGTTTTGATGAACATCAGAAGTTTTCTGATGCCCCCATCTCAGAATGTCCAGAGTGTGGCGGCCATACGCACCGTGTCCCCCAGCCTGTTGGGATCGTCTTTAAAGGATCAGGTTGGTATGTAAAAGACAGCGGGCGGCAAAATAATCTGGCGACACCCAAGCGTGAAGGCGCTGCCGATGAAGCTGGTAGTAAGAGCAAAGAAAAATCTGACACTCCGGCTGCTGCCCCTGCCGAAACTAAGACCAGCAGCGCCAGCGAAGCGAAAACAGACTGATTCAAACACCGCATTTCTCTACCAATAAAACCAATAAAAAGGCGACCCAAACGGGTCGCCTTTTGTTTTTTGGGACTTAAAACACCACTGAATCCGCGTTAAATCTGGAAACCTGTGCTAGCCCGCACGATCTTCTGTTGGTAGTTATCAACGTAGCTCAGCAGCTTGCTGTGCAGGGTTTCCCAATCGTCGCTATCCAGGATACGGCGCATGGTCGAAAGGTCGTCTGTCACGCCCTCCATCAGGATTTGCGGACAATCCCCATAGACGGCGAACCAGGCTTCTGTCGGAGTCAGACCCAGGCGGGTGATGCTGGGCGCGAATTCGCGCACCATAAATTCGAAATATTCCTGGTCTCGTCCCGGTTTAATATCCCAACTCAACAAAAGTTTGATCATCCCTTCGCCCCACCTCTTGGTTAGTGATGGTAATCCAGTAGAACCACCTGTGTCTGTTCGGGCAGTCCGCCAGCAGTTACGCGCAAAATTTCTTCTTGCTGGACTGTATTGATGCCCATTTCTTTGAGGAAACGGTCAACAGGATCGAGGTTGAGTTCGCGCAGTGCCTCAGTCCGAAAGTGCATCGGAATAATGATGCTGGGTTCGAGCAGGCTTACCACTTCGGCAGCCTGACTCGATGATAAACCGCCGCCCCCACCGACAGGGACCAGCGCGATATTGATCGGCCCCAGGGCATCAATCATGGATTGGTTAGGGACATGATCGAGATCACCCAGGTGCGCCACCGTCAGATTATTGTAATCTAACACATACACTACATTCCGGCGCGGGTTCTCTACCGACTGATCGTAGGTGGCGACTCCGATGATAAATACGCCGCCGATCTCGTATTCGCCTGGGCCGTCAACCGCGTGTTTGTAACCCTTGACGGCGGTGAGATAGCTGTGTCCTGGCGCTTCATGGCTGACTGTCACCACATCGGCCTTAAGTTTGGGAATCTCGTAACCCAGGCTGGCGTCAAAGGGGTCAGTGACCACTGTGGCATAACCGCGTTCTGCCAGCCGAAAACAACTATGACCATACCACGTAATGTCCATCGCGCACCTTTACTACTCACCACATTTAACAGATTGGGACGTTTTCCCTATGAGGCCAGTAGATTATAACGTATGTGCTGTTATCCGCAAAACGGCTGGCAGGGGAAAACCGGTCAAGCCAGGACGATTATTCCGCCGCTGCGACCGCGCGTGTTAACGCGGCCCATTCATGCAGATTGAGCGTTTCGGCTCGGCGTTGGGGGTCAATATGGGCCTGTGCCAGCAGGTTATCGACCTGGGGTTTATTGAGACTCAGCCCGGCACTGAGCGAATTATGAAGTTGTTTACGTTTTTGCCCAAAGCCAGCCCGCACCACGCGAAAAAACAAGGCTTCATCCGGCACCGTGTACGGTGAAGTCGGATAAACATCGATGCGCACCACCGACGATTCTACGCCTGGGCTGGGCCAAAAGGAGCCAGGATTGAGGCGGGCGGCGATCTGCGG
>JACRBK010000461.1 GCA_016234525.1 Chloroflexota bacterium | reverse complement strand
GGGACTTCATTCAACGCTTTTTCGACATGGCTGACGCAGCTTGCGCAGGTCATACCTTGCACTGGAAGTATGATAGATTCTGTTCCCATTGTTCTCGTACCTCCACGAGTTCTTAAACATATCGACCGGGCTGTGAACTTATGCTCGTTTATGTAGCGCTTGATGCTGCGCTCACCGTTTCGTCTAGTGCCACCACGAATTCGGAAGAAAGCATACTTTCAGATTGGCTGGTTCGGATTTGCAGCCAGGTGATGCCATTTCGTCCATGCGCGATGATGACTACCGGTGGTACTGCATTTATCTCATCGTAAACGAACAGGACTATATATTCGCATGTGCACTGCTCCGTGCCGTGATGGGGACACGTGCATTCACTGTGGCTGTGCAGCGCGCTGCGCAGGTCGAAACTCCGCTCGATACGGTATCCGCGTAGGGTCAGGGCCTCGGTCAGCGCAGGGACCGTCCACTTACAGGGTGCGAAAATAACGTGTTCCTCTTCCATGTCTCAACCTGCCGTTTCTAGCTGTTGCCCTACACGGTCATCAATATCAGTAATCCCATCGCGACAACTCAAGCTGCATTTGTATTGCGTTTATCGTAAGGCCACTGGTCGGATGTAACCAGCGCCACCTGGCGCGAGCTGATATGCGCCGTTTGGCGAGGGGGGATAGGCTATTTGGCGCATATCGCTTTGCCGGAAACCGAATTAAATTAGAGTAATATCTTCTAAATTTCTCTTTCCAGTGAGTAGGTTTGTCAAAGAGGAGACGGGCTATGAAAGAACTTGTTCTTGAGGCTGGAGGACTGCTGCGGGGGAGTTCAGCCCCAGCGCTGCAAACATTCTTGCGCCGTCACGCCGGTATCCATCATGCCGAAGCCAGCACCATGAGTGATACTGTCACGGTTGGCTATGATGCATCAGTGATCTCCGAGACCGAAATCCGCCACCTGATCCAGGAGTGCGGACTGCATTGCCGGGGTGAGGTGCTCCCGCGTCATATCTGTGCAGAGGAAACAGGTGCGCTAGACGAGCACGCCGGTCACACGATGCACGGGGAGCATGTCATGCATGGTGAACACGCGGGTCATGCTGTCCCTGCTGGTCACGCCGGACCCACCATGCCAACCGATCACAAGGACCATATCATGCCTGCCGAAGAAGGGGCAGTCTCCGGTGAGGTAGCGCACATGGCTCATGGCATGGGACACGGCGCAGGGATGAGTATGGAAGCGATGGTGCGTGATATGCGCAACCGCTTCCTACTCACGTTTGTCCTGGCAATCCCTGTTTTCCTGTATTCGCCGCTGGCAACCGACGTGTTTGGCCTCAACCTTCCATCACCTTTTGGGCTGCCACTCGACATTCTGCTGTTTATCCTGTCTACTCCGGCAGTGCTGTGGGGTGGGCAGATGTTTTTCGTGGGAGCCTATCGCGCCTTAAAACACCGTACCCTGGATATGTCGGTGCTGGTGGCGCTCTCGGTGGGAGCAGGCTACCTGTTCAGTGTCGCCGCGACGTTCCTGTTCAAAGGCGAAGTGTTCTATGAAGCATCCGTCGTGCTGTTGGCTTTTGTGTTGTTCGGTCACTGGATGGAAATGCGCGCTCGTGCCGGGGCATCCAACGCGATCCGCGCCCTACTTGACCTTGCGCCGCCTCAAGCAACGGTGATTCGTGAGGGACAGCCCGTTGAGGTGCCTACCTCTGAGGTGCTGGTCAATGACATCGTACTGATCCGGCCTGGCGACAAAATCCCTGTAGACGGGATCGTGACCGAGGGTGAGTCGTCCGTGGATGAATCTATGATCACCGGCGAGAGTGTTCCGGTTAAAAAGCAGCCGAACAGTGCGGTCATCGGCGCGACAATCAACAAAACAGGGACCTTCCGCTTCCAGGCGACCAAAGTGGGCGCAGACACGGCTCTGGCGCAGATCGTGAAGTTGGTCCAGGTGGCGCAGAATTCCAAAGCCCCGGCGCAGCGCCTTGCCGACCGGGCCGCCCAATGGCTGGTCGCCGCGGCGGTGATTTTCGGCCTGGTGACGTTCATCGGCTGGTATTGGATTGGTGGCGAGAGTTTTATCTTCGCGCTGACCCTGGCGATTACCGTTGTTATCATCGCCTGCCCGGATGCGTTGGGTCTGGCGACACCGACGGCGGTCATGGTAGGCACCGGATTGGGGGCGCTCAACGGCATTCTGTATAAAAACGCGACAGCATTGGAACAGGCATCGAAGGTTCAGGTGATTATCTTCGACAAAACCGGCACGCTCACTGTCGGCAAGCCCCAAGTGGTTGAGGTGGTGACGGCAGGCAATCCGGTTTCAGAGGCTGACCTGCTGCGGCTGGTCGCCTCGGCAGAACAATCCAGCGAACACCCACTGGCCCAAGCGGTGATCCATTACGCGCGAGAACGCGACCTGGCGCTGTTGGAGCCGACTAAATTTGAAGCGATTCCAGGGCATGGGTTGCAAGCGACGGTAGAAGGGCGAATGGTGTTGGTTGGCAATCGTAAGCTGATGCGCGACCATCAGATCGCCCTGGGCAAGTTAGAAGAGCGGGCGTCGAGCCTGGAAGGTGCGGGCAGGACGGTGGTTTATGCGGCTGTGGACGCTGAACCAGCAGGCATCATCGCCATCGCCGACGCCCTCCGACCTACGTCGCGCCAGGCCGTTGAGGAATTACAGAAGATGGGTGTCCAGGTCGCCCTATTGAGCGGTGATAACCGTGCCACTGCCGAACGAATTGCGGGTGAGTTAGGCATCGAGACCGTCTTTGCCGAGGTGTTGCCGGAACAGAAAGTCGACAAAGTCAAGGAGCTTCAGGGTCAGGGCAGGTTGGTGGCGATGGTGGGGGATGGCATTAATGATGCACCAGCGCTCGCCCAGGCGGATGTCGGCATTGCGATTGGCGCAGGTACGGACGTGGCTATGGAAGCTGCCGACGTGGTGCTAATGAAAAGTGACCCGTTTGATGTGATCGGCGCGATTGCTTTGAGCCGGGCAACGGTCCGCAAGATGCGTCAGAACCTTTTCTGGGCAGCGGGCTACAACACTATCGCCTTCCCGATTGCAGCAGGGGTATTCTACCCGGCATTCGGATTGCTGCTGCGGCCTGAAATCGCCGCACTCAGCATGGCCGGTAGTTCTCTGCTGGTAGCGCTCAACGCGCTGCTGCTCAAACGAACCAGGCTAGTCGGTATCCGGGCGACAAACCCTGTTGAACAGGCCGCCGGTCATAAGCTAGCTGCCAGTCCGGCACATCATTCATGATTCGTCTGTGTGATAAAGGAGTATTGGCTATGAAACGAATCGGAATCTCATCAGTTATCGCAGGGCTGGCTTTCATTGTTGCAATGGCTTTTGCCGCCTCAGCCTATGGCACACCGTCTGCTTCCGGCTTCGGACCGACGCCAACTGCCGAAAGCCTATTTCAGGGAACAATCTGGGTGGCGGATGAAGGTGGGAACAGCATTACGGTCATTGATGCGGCGACCAACGAGGTCGTTACCACACTAACCGGTGTTCCAGGCCCCCACAATCTTCAGGTGGCCCCCGATGGAGAGAGCGTCTGGGCGGTCAGCGGTCACGAGTCGCTGGCGTTGATGATCGACCCGGCCACCTACACGCTGCACGGTACAGTGCCCACCGGCAGCGAGCCTGCGCATATTATCCTCACCCCGGACGGCCTGACGGCTTATGTGACGAATGGCGGCGATAATACGGTCACGGTGATTGACGTTGCCTCTATGAAAGTGATTACCACGATCCCGGTGGGCGAGTACCCGCATGGCTTGCGCCCTAGCCCTGATGGAAAATGGGTTTACGTTGCCAATGCGAGAAGCACCACATTAAGTGTGATTGACACGACCACCAACACCAAAGTTGCTGACATTGAAGTCGGTGAAAATCCGGTACAGGTTGGCTTCTCGCCTGACGGTGAGTTTGTCTACTTC
>JACRBK010000460.1 GCA_016234525.1 Chloroflexota bacterium | reverse complement strand
CAGATTTTGAGACAGGTAACGCGGTCAAAGTCACGTGGGAATACAAGTCGGACGTGGATGGTCTGGTGCGCCTCAATGTGCATCCGAGTTTCTTCAGCGACGGTGACGATCTCACGTTCATGATAGAGGTAGTGGAATAACGCGGCAGGTTACCGCGCGGACCCCTTCAGGTTTGCGGCGAAATTCAGGGGGATGCTTAACACATCCCCCATAGAGCAGAGGCATTAAACTAAGCCACTTTTTCCCGTATTAGCCTCACCCCAACCCCTCTCCATTGCATGGAGCGGGGCTAAATCTACGCTCAGACCGTGATTTTTCTCCCCCTTTCTCTGCGTAGCGGGGAAAGGGGGTCGGGGGGATAGGGGTAAATCCTGGGCGCAGCAAGCCGCGCCCCTACACAAACATTTCCCCCTCTCTACGCAGTGGAGAGGGGGCCAGGGGGTGAGGCTCAGCGAAAAAACAGCCTGAATCCTCTCAGCTTAATGCCAGACCCACGCCCACCCCGGTCTACAATTGCCGCAGCGCCAGCCATCCGCCGACGACTATTCGCAGCACACCCCCGCCGATCAACACCGCCACCAGGCTGATTCCGACTTCGGCAAGCTGGCTGCCTAACAACGGGGCTACAAAAATCGACAGCATGACCACCTGATTATAGCCCGTTGAATAGGAGGTCAGGCTGTCCGGCGGTGTATTTTCGTTGAAATACCCAAACAAGCAGATCGCCGCCGTCGTCCATCCTGCGCCGCCGAGGGCTGCGCCGGGCAGCGTCCACCATAGATCGGGCGCAAACGCGAAAATCAGCGCCGAGATACCCGTAGAAAGCATCCCGAATGCGGTCAGCGTGATGATCCCGTAACGGCGCATCAACTTGCCGGTAGATGCTGCCGCCAGTGAAGCGCAGCTCAGTTCGATCACGGCGAAGATCGACATAAACGCCTCATCCGCGCCCAGTTCTTCCACCAGGCGCAGCGAGATAATCGGCCCCATCGCAAACAGCGCTACATGTGTCGCCGCCGTGACCACCGCCACCCGCCGGAAAGCAGGCGCGCGCCAGGGACGCTGCACAGCCTGGCCTGCCGGGGGCCGCGTTTCGGGAAATATGACCTTTACGGCCTGGACATTGAGCAGGCTGATCAGCGACAGCAAAAATCCCACGACGAACATCAGCTGATAATTGATCGGGAAAGCGACTTCTTCTAGCCACAGCCCGAAAAACAGCGTCCCGATGCCCACCGAGAGATTAAATGCCAGCGAACGGCGGCTGGTCAGCGCCATAATCCGGTGATTCTCGACCCCTTCGCGCATCAGTACCAAAAATAGCACCGACGAAATCCCCTGGGGGAGCGCCGCAATGGTGACCGAGAACACCAACCAGATTGGCTGCCATTCTTTAGGGAAATAGGGGGTGAAGGCGGGCAGCAAAAACATCAGCCGGTAGCCAATGCCCGGCCAAAACTGACCGGCGACGACATCCGAAAAGTGTTTGCCCCACCACAGCGCAAAGGACGACGTGATCAGCGCAAAAATGGCGGGCAGCGAGGCTTGCAGCCCCAACACCAGCGCCGATCCATCCACACGGATGGTATAGAGCGCCAAAAACCGCGCCACTGCCGGAAACGCCAGCCCAAACCAGACAATATCTAACGCCAGCAGCCGGAAGTTCTGCGCGGCCTGCTGGGATGTCTCCGCAGGCAGAGAGGATTCTTGTGCAGCCAACATACGTTTTAACCCGATACACCCCGCATAAATGCCATGATCCGCCCGGCAGGGGTGTTCTATTGATGCGCCGGGTGGGTTGAGAGGCGGGCTTCGATCATCTATGTGATCAAGCGCGTGATCTTGCTCCGGTTTGCGGCGCGTGTCAAGGGGGTTGTCCGGTTTCTGGTTGAGAGTGGATAGCTATGATTTATACCCGTAGGCTATTTCTTATTGACTAAACAACGTATAATATACAGATAGGTTCTCTTACAAATCTTTTAGCAGACATTGTCAGTTATTCAATAATTTGACTATCGGATACTCTATGGCTAAATTCGATTCTTTGGATGAACCGTTTTCTTTAGATGGCAACTGGTGGATTCCCGCTGAACCTAATCTAGGACAACAAATCGGGACTCTGACTTTCGAACTAGGAAAATATATTACTCTAACACTAGACAGCATTCTAGGATTATCAGATTCTCAGAAGATAATTCAAGGAAAAACCAGAACAGGGCACCATGTTTTGTTGCTTGAAAATGACGGGAGATTAAATGAGTTTTACCCTTCCCTGGTATTGATTAGCGAACAAGAAATCCCCTGGAATATATCAAAAGAAATCAACCTTCTGCATTTGACAGCGCGTTATACGTATTTGGAAGACTGGGTAGCCGTTAATCCTTTTCAACATGATACAGAACAAAATGAAGAAACAAGAATAACAAAAGCATCTCTAAGATATACTCGACCAGAAGAAATCGTCGTGCCTCTCGATAGTCTTAATGCCCAAATACGATTTATACCAGGCATTCAACAGTCGTTACAGAAAACCAAAGCGGAAATCATTTATAATATACGGGTCTAGATTATCGCGAATGAGCCAAGACCTATCAAATGGCTTCTAGAGCAACTTCAGCATATCCAGGATTTATTGGCTTTGTTAATCGGTGAACCTGTGAGAAAGCTGCGGCTTGCTACTAGCTTCACTGTTGACCTTAGTAACATCGAGCCTTGTTTTGGGGAAGTTGAGCGGACAATCAATATTTTTCACTCAATACCTATACCAAGTCCGACCAGAAATATTCATCCTGTTGGAATTTTATCCGCTCCAATGCTTGGAAATAGACTACCGCAAGTTATTGCGTCTTGGTTCCGTCCTGAATGGTTTGAACTTTGGAAAGAGTTAGGTGATATTTATTTCGGGGTGTTTTATAACGTAATAAGAGAGCCGCGTTTTGAATTCTTGGCGCTAATGCAAGTATTGGAAAGTTTTCATAGGGGTAAACTCGGAGGACAATACCTATCTGAGAAAGAATACAAGCCTATCCTTCAGGCATTAGTTAACGCGATACCCGACAATGTGTCACCAGAGTTCAAGGAAAGCTTGACGAAAACTCTCAATTACGGCTATGAGTATAAATTAGTCACAAGACTCGCAGAACTGCTAGACCTTATTGGTGAAGACCTTAAACAAATTCTGGAAATTGATGAGGAATATATCAAGTGGTTGGTTCGCACTCGAAACAATCTCACTCACTATGGTGCAAATAAAAAGAGCAAGAAGAAGAAATCATTCGATAGTCAAAAGTTAATGCAAGCTCATGGTCGCTTGTCTCATCTGATCCTGGCGTTAATCTTGAAGGAAGAATTGGCTATTCCAGAGGAAATAATCCAAGATCTTCTGAAAAACCGAAGAAGCGTCGGCAAATTATACTAACGAACATAGTGTGCCGTGCCTCTATGCGAGACGAACTCCCCCCTTTCTCTGCGTAGCGGGGAAAGGGGGCCAGGGGGGATAGGGGTAAATTATTAGACGGGACTGCCTGAGAAACTTCAAATTCTAAGTTTTACGGCAGATCAACCGCACACTCGCCCGATCCGGCGGGGCAAGTGGCTAACAGTGTATCCCCCTGGTGGACTTCAAAACTGCCTTTGGTCCAGAACAGCCGGTCAGCGGCCAGCGTGATCACCGAGCGTTGGATTCGGCATTTCGATGGGGGATTGAGCGCCACCGATTCGGCCCACGACCACACCTGCAAACAATCTTGCGCCGGAAAAGCCGTCAGCGGCACCGTCAACCATTGGCCCTGCCAGCTTGTCACCGCCAGCCGCAAGGATCCCTGTGCCAGCGCCAACCGCGAGAAATCGAGCGCCTTCTCCGATACATTGACCAGCGTCAGCGAGCGGCTGTCATAGATCACCAGCACGTCCGGCAGCGCCGCCAGTTCGGGCGTGGGCGTGAACGTAGGAGACGGAGCGGGCAGTATGACACCCGGCTCGCCCGTACTGGTCACGACCAGCGTCGGAGTCAGGGTCGGAAACGGCGTAGGGATCAGCGTGGGCGTGGCGATCATCGCTGCACTTTGCGCTGGCAGCAGCACCCGATCCACATCCAGCCGTACCTCGGTGATCGTCTGTTGTGCGCCGCTGGTATATAACACAAACAGCCGGTCGCCCGTTCCCCCCGGCAGCGTCACCTTTAAGGTCCAGGGCTGCCAGCCGTCGCTCAAGGGGCGGCCTTCACTGTCGAACAGGCGGAACTGCTGCGTGTCATACACCCACCCCGCGCCGGATGCCGCCCATTGATATTCTTCATCGGATAGATAAAGTGTCCCCGATTCGACCAGTCCCGGCAGGACATTGGGCCGGCTGCCCAAAACGACAATAAACAGATACCCGAAACGGTGCGGCAGAACCGCGACGCCTACTTCGCGGTAGGCGGGGTTTTCAACGGTGCGCATATGGATCGAAGAGTGTTTCCACCAGCGGATCGCCGTCTCAACATCGCTGCCCGCGTAAGCGATCTCGCCGATGGCAATCTGATCGGGGCGGCTGTAACTGGGCCACCCCGCCTGCTTCGCGCGAACTTTCGGGTCTTCACCGCTGCGCCCGGCGTGCATATCGTCCGGTAGATCGGGCAGTGACATCAGGTATTCAGCCTGTCCCAACGCGAGGGTGTCGAGCGTGGTGTTCGGCTTGAGCGGCCATAAGCTGTGCTCCAGCCGCCACTCATTTAGCGCGGCGATCACTTGTTGGCTGATATCGGTTTGCTGCTGCGCGGCAGAGGATGAAAAAGGGGCGATCCAGGCCCCCACGAAAAACATCCCGACTATGAATAGACTCCCCAGGCGACGTTTCATGGGCCACATCTCCGAGTCGATAATCTCATCATGTGATGATTCGATACGGAGATTATATGCATATTTATTTGGTTTACCGCCATCCCCCGGCCCTCCTCCTTGGT
>JACRBK010000082.1 GCA_016234525.1 Chloroflexota bacterium | reverse complement strand
TAACATCGGCCTTTTCATCAATCGCCGCCTCGGTCGCCCCGCCGGCGCCCTGGCAACTCTGCTGGCCTAGTACCGGACAAGCCTTAGGGGGTGAGGCCGTTTTGAATTAGATCACCCGCACCAATGTACCTTCTTCAGCCCAATTAAAGAACCACTGAGCCTCCGGCGTGGGCAGATTCACGCAGCCATGACTCATCGGGCGGCCAAAGCTGTTATGCCAATACGTCCCATGAATGCCATACCCCTGGTAGAAATACATGGTATAGGGCACGTCCGGCAGGAAATAGTCCGGCCCGCTCATGTTGGTTTTCTCGTACTTCTTGTAAATCCGGTAGTCGCCCAAGACGGTAGGCGTATCAGGTAGGCCAGTTGAAACCAGGTGCGAATGGATCAACTGCCCGTTTTCATAGGCGTAAATCCGCTGATCGATGGTCGAAACCACAATCGCTTTGCCAGACGCCAGCGGCGCGGCAGGGGCTTCGGCGGCAGTGGGCGTGTACAACCCGGCGGCGGGAATGGTTAGTTCTTGGCCGATGAACAGCAGATCCGGGTTTTCGAGCTGGTTGATCGCCACAATATCCTGCATCGACACGTCATACAGCTCAGCGATCAGCGCGAGTTCCTGCCCCTGTTCGACAATATGGGTCGAGGTCTGCCCGGTATAATTTCCGGCAGAAGGCTGAGCTTGCGGCGGTTCGACCACGATCATGCTCAGTTCTATCACCCCATCGCTGAGTTCGCCGGACAGATTGATATAGAGACGGTTCAGCACTACCGGGATGTCTATCGAGCGCCCGGCCTGCCCCGGTATAGCGGAGATATTTACCTGGCTGCTCAAGGCAACCAGCGCGTTTTGAGTCTGGGTAAAATCAATGGTGTACCAGGGCTGCACGTTGGTTCCGGCGGGCGCATCGTGGGCAAGCTGCACCGTCGAGTCAATATCGACCTGCACGCCCAATTCGCCCAATGGCACGGACCAACGGCGATCCCCATCGGTCAAAACAACTGGCTGGCTGGCGAAACCGGCCTGTTGCAGCGCGGCGGCTGCGCTGCTGGATGTTTCACCACCCACCGGAACGCCCGCGACCGCCACCCCTGAAGCAATCCGATCTTCAGAAGGGTATAACACCACCACGAGCAGAACAAACATGCTCAAGACCACGATGGCGGCGGCAGCTGTCATTCCGGCGACGATCCACCAGGGAATCGGACGGCGGCGCGGCGGCGCATCACGGCGCGAGCGCGGCGGCTGCGGCGGCTGTTGAGGGTGGTGTGGGTGCTGCGAACGGGTAGGTTGTGGGTGTGGTTGCGCTTGCATTATGCTTACTCTCATGACCAATTAGATACATAGAGTCTATCAAAATTCTCCGCCAGTGTGAACCGTTGGACAGCGCACGAGCACTCTACGCCCAACCTACTGCATACCGACTGCCCCCACAGAACCTCTACAACACCGGGGAAAATGGGGCGTCAAAAAACATTTTCGGAGAATGTCTATTTTTTGGTAAACTAGAGTAGATTTTTTGTTAACGCCGTATCTATTCACCCCTCATCCCCCATCCCCTTCTCCCACGAGGGGAGAAGAGGCGTTTCCCCTCTCCCTCGGCGGGGGGACGAAGGGGTGGGGGTAGGTGAACCGATAGGCCTGTGGAGGCAAAAGGTTATATGCCCAAAAAACGCCTGCTGATTATCGAAGATGATGTAGATGTCTCCGAGATGCTGGTAACGTTCTTCGAAAGCCAGGGGTATGAAGTTTTCCACGCCGAAGAAGGCGCGGAAGGTATTACCCTCAGCCGCTCCAAGTTCCCCAACCTGGTGCTGCTGGATGTGATGCTGCCAGATATGGACGGCTTCGACGTGTGCAAAGCGCTGCGCACAACCACCCTGACCAAATATATTCCTATTACTTTTTTGACCCAACGCGACGCCCGCGCCGATAAGGTCGCCGGGCTAGAACTGGGCGCAGACGATTATGTGACTAAGCCGTTTGATATTGAAGAACTGAGGCTGCGTGTGCAGGGATCGATCCGCCGGGCTTCACGAGATCATCTGCACGAAGCGCGCACCGGGCTGCCTTCTGGCCCGATGATCGATGCAGAACACAACCGCCTGTTAGAGCGTGAAGGCTGGCATCATCTGGATATTACCCTGTCGGGATTCAGCGCATTTCGAGAAGCCTATGGATTCCTCTCCGCTGATGAGGCGTTGGGTCTTGCAGGCCAGGTTCTCAGTGGGCTGATCACCGATCTCGGCACCCCCAATGACTTTATCGGCACGCCGGAAGAAGCTCATTTTGTGATCTTTACCCATACGCTGACTATCGAAACGTTTGTTACAACTCTGACCGAACGTTTTACCGAACGGGTGAAGACCCTTTATAACTTCGGGGATGCTGACCGGGGTTATATGTTGATCAAACCCGGCACCGATGAGGAGCGCCAGGAACCACTGATGTCGCTCAAAATCAAACTCGTGGAGCCGCCACACTAAGGAACTTTATGACCACCGATTTGACCGATCTTACGATCACGCAGGCGCGGGACAAACTCCGCGCGGGCGATATTTCTGCCGTGCAGTTAACCCAGGCGCATCTGGACCGGATTCATGCACTCGATCCCCAGATTCGCGCCTTCCTGACGATCACCGACGAGAAAGCGCTCGATGCCGCAGCCCAAGCCGATCAGCGCCGCCAACAGGGCGACGATGCGCCGCTGTTGGGAATCCCACTGGCGATCAAAGATGTGCTGATTACAAAGGGGGTTCCGACCACCTGCGGATCGCATATTCTAGAGGGTTTTGTCCCGCCCTATACTGGGACGGCGGTCCAAAAGCTGTTTGACGCCGGGGCGGTGATGTTGGGCAAAACCAACACTGATGAATTTGCGATGGGATCATCCACCGAAAATTCGGGCTATTTCACCACGCATAACCCCTGGGATCTGGATCGTGTGCCAGGGGGCAGCAGCGGCGGCAGCGCGGCAGCCGTCGCGGCAGGCATGGCGTTGGGCGCACTCGGCACCGATACCGGCGGCAGCGTGCGCCAACCAGCGGCGCTGTGCGGGATCAGCGCGATCAAACCCTCCTATGGGCGGGTGTCGCGTTACGGCTTGATCGCGTTTGCGTCGTCGCTGGATCAGATCGGTACATTCGGACGCACGGTCGAAGATGTGGCGCTGCTGCTCGGCACTATCGCCGGGCATGATCCCCGCGACAGCACCAGTATGCCCCTGCCCGTACCGGACTATTCCGCCGCCCTGACGGGGGACATTCGCGGCCTACGCATCGGCGTGCCGAAAGAATATTTTATCGGCGGGTTGCAACCGGAAATCGAGCGCGCTGTGCGGGCAGCGATTGAACAAATGGCGGCGGGCGGGGCCGAGGTGTGCGAGATCAGCCTGCCCCATACTGAATACGCGCTGCCGGTCTATTATCTGATCGCGCCCTCTGAAGCGTCGGCAAACCTCGCCCGTTTTGACGGCGTGCGTTATGGCCCGCGCCATTCGCAGGGCGAAATGTGGCCCACTTATAAAGCCACGCGCGGTCAGGGTTTCGGCCACGAAGTCAAGCGCCGGATCATGCTCGGAACCTATGCGCTGTCTGCCGGATACTATGACGCTTATTATTTAAAAGCGCAGAAGGTCCGCACCCTGATCAAACAAGATTTCGAACAGGCATTTGAAAAAGTAGATGTAATTCTCTCGCCCACCACGCCGACTACAGCCTTTAAGATCGGCGAAAAGGCGGATGATCCGCTGCAAATGTATCTCTCTGACGTGTTTACCCTCTCAGCCAGTCTGGCGGGGATCGTGGGGGCTGTCGTGCCATGTGGTTATGATGACGACGGCCTGCCGATTGGTCTGCAAGTGATCGGTCCGGCGTTTGATGAGCCTACGGTGCTGCGCGCCGCGCACGCCTATCAGCAGGCGACGGATTGGCATACACGCCGCCCGCCCTTATAGCTGTCAGCAAAAGACGAGTTGACTGTTTTCAGTTAACAGTTTTCAGTAAAAAGCGAGCTTACGGCCTGATCTTTCCCCTCTCCACCATCCAAGCGCAGTAGGGAGGGGAAAAACCGGGCGCGGCGGCGCCGTTTCCCTACGAAAATCTGGTCGGCTGCGGTCCCCTCTCCAACTCGGTTGGAGAGGGGGTAGGGGGTGAGGCTGCTCTTAAATTGACGCATATTGGGTGGGGCTAAATTCTCTCTTGCCCCGACCCTACCCCTCTCATCTAGAGAGCGGCCCGTCTATCTGGGCAATATATCTTGTGATCAGGTCAGCTACCAGCCGGTTGCCCTCGGCGTTCCAGTGCATATCGGCATAGTTATAATATTCGCGCCCGTCAACGACAGTGCGCCACCAAAGATCCTCCGTCAGGTTGAGAAATTCCAGCCGGTTGGCCGCTGCAAACTCGATCATCATCAGCATTTGATCATCCACATTATTAGAAAACTGGTAATAACTGCGCATTGGCGTGGTGATCTCCAAAAAATGACCGATGTCGCGCTCCTCCCATATCCGGCTCCAATAGAGATGCTCTTTGGCCGGGACATAGACCAACAAAAACCGCCCGCCCTGCGCTGTCACCTCGGCCCGCAAATCAAGGATCGCCTGAGTTGCCAGTGTCCAGGCCCTTGACGCGACAATTTCATCGCGCGAGGCACTCAACTGCGAAATATGCACATTGTAAAATATCGTCGGGAAGCGGTTGACATTGGTCGCTATCGTCATAGGATAACGGCAAACTTTGGGATCCGGTTGGAGAAACTGCTTGATCTCCTGTCCCGCGTAACCTATCAGATGCGGCACAATGAGGCGCTCGAATGAGCCTACCTGTTGTAACTGGTAACTGCGCCAGTCCAGGCCAGACTCACGGCGGCGCTGGTATTCTTCGACTCCAAACAGATCGTTGCCCTCAAAATAGAGCAGCAGCACCCAGCGCGGATGTTTATCCAACCCGTACTGCCGCACTGCTTCGACTTCTGACAGCGTGGCCCAGCCATCCATGCCCAGGTTCAAAACGCTCAGACCGGTTTGTTCGCGCAGCAGGTCTTGCCACCAAACCGGCGCAAATGACCGGCTGAATGAGTCACCTGTGATCACGATGTCGTATTGGTCCTGCCAGGGCGTAGCATTACCCACAAAACCGTGATCATCGGTGCGGAACGCATAACGAAAGGTGTGATCTGGCGAGGGGCCGCAGGTCTGATCGGCCTGGTTGATCTGAGCCGGGTCCGCCGGGTTCCAATCGCCCGCAAACTGATAACCCGGCTTAAACAGATAGCCCAGGCGCAGCGGTTGATCATATTGGTATTCGTAGTGGCAAAAAGCGTGGGCGAGTGTAAGCGACGAACGGCACGCCCCCAGAGGAATCGTCTGGGGCATCAGCCGAAAACCGATTTCGAGCGCAGCCAACAGGGCCACCACACTGAGCAGGCTGATGATCCCGCAGCGCATCCAGCTAGGTTTTGATCGCATCTTCGATTCAAAGTTCATTTTTTCTTGAACAATGAAACAATAACAAACGGCCCGCTTTTAGCGGGTCGTTGAGACGATCGTTTTACGCAACTCAGATCACAATTGGAAACTTCCCCCCGGATCAAGCACGACAGGCCGGGCGCTTGTTTCGTTTTGTACACGCCGCGCCCACAAGGCGACATCCTGCGCGATCAGGTTAAAGGTATTGTAGTGCATCGGGATCGCTGTTTTGGGCTTCAGAAACTCAATAGACTTCAATGAACCATCAATCCCCATCGTGAAATAATCGCCGATCGGCAAAATCGCCAGGTCCAGGCCGAGTTCGCCGATCAACTGCATCTCCATAAAAACGGTCGTGTCCCCGGCGTGATAAAGCTTCTGACCTTCGTCGGTAAACATCAAAATACCATTGGGCTGACCGCCATACGAGCCATCCGGCAGGGCCGAACTATGATGCGCGATGGTGAGTTCCACACGGCCAAACGGCAGTTTGACTCCGCCGCCGGGATTGAGCGTGTGAACATGTTCCAGGCCGTGTTTACTCTTGAACCAGTTCCCGATCTCGTTATTCGCTACCACCGTGGCTCCGGTGCGTTTGGCGATCTCCACCGTATCACCGATATGGTCCCCGTGCGCATGTGAGATCAAGATAAAGTCTGCCTCAGCCTGATCGGGTTTGAGCGTGGCCAGGGGATTGCCGGTCAGGAACGGATCGATCAATATCTTGTGTCCGCCGATGTTCAATTGGAACGCCGAGTGCCCCAACCATGTCACCTGAATTGCCATCGAAAAAATCCCCTTTCACAACCGTTGACGGTTTCATCCCGTGTGATTAAAAGTATACGATGACTGTTTTTTGTTCGCCAGTTAGGGCCGCATGGTTTGATAGAGCAGATCTTTCCAGCGTTTATTGTCTATTTCCCAACAAACGGTGATATGTGGATCGCCTTTGGTGACGAGCGGCTGCCACATGGCGACATTAGCCGTATCGTAGGGAGCCACATTGCATTGATCCACGACCGTCATGCCGCGCGTGTAAGTGCCGTCACATTCCACTTCTACGTAATGTTTGCTTTTGCGCGTGCAGATGGTGGGATCAATCGCAATCGCCATCGCTACCGGATCGGGCAGCCCCAGGCCAGGATCGCCGAGCCAGTTCATATTCGCTTCAATCGCCGACTTGTTGCAGTCAATAGCAAAATGCGCCAGCGGGGTATTGATCACCTCTTTACAATAGCGCATTTCTTCAGCGATCAGGTTGGCTTCGCCCCGGCACAATTCCCAACCCACCATTTCAATCGGCAAGCCGGAGCGGAAACAAATCCGCGCCGCTTCAGGATCGCACCAGATATTGTATTCAGCGGCGGGGGTGACATTCCCCACCGTGCAGGCAGCGCCGCCCATCACCACGCAGCGGCTGACATTTTTCACGATCTCCGGCGCTTTAGACACCGCCAGGGCTACATTCGTCATCGGCCCAAGCGTGACCAGGATGATCCCCGGATTGGCGTTGATCGTCTCGATCAACACGTCTACCGCGTGTCCCGGCGCGGGGGGAGTCTTGGCGCGGTAATTCATGCCGCCCATGCCATCCGGCCCGTGAAAAAAATAGGCGTAGTAGGTTTCGCGCATCAGCGGTTTGGCCGCGCCTTCATAAACCGGCACATTTTTCCCGCACAGTTCCACTGTATAACGCGCGTTATTGCTGCCCTGCTCCAGCGGCATATTTCCCCAGACGATGGTGATCGCTTCGACTTCAATATCGGGCGTTTGCAGCGCCATCATGATCGCTACCGCATCATCCGAGGCCGTGTCGGTGTCGATTATCATTTTTCGGGTCATACCAAACCATCTCCTCTAACGAGTATCAGGCCATCCGGCTGAGTTCCAGCGCCGTCAGGCGAGCGGAATCGACCTCTACGCACACATTCACCAACGGGCGGTTATGCCAGGGGACAAAATGCGCCGATGTCTCTCGGTTGCTGACGGCGGGCCAGGTTTTTCCCCGGCTGATCCCTCTCGTTTCGACGCGCAGCGGCCAACGTTCCACCCTGAACAGGGTAGGATCGATCAGGTAGGCAATCGCTGACGAGTCATGGACATAAATACCGCGCATACCAGAAAAATCGGTTTCAAAATATTGGCGATAAAACGGCACAATGCGGGCGATATGCTGCGCCATCGGGTTATTGATCTGGCTGTAACGCGCGAGGTGTTCGGGAGTCATATTGACTTTGTGGGTCACATCTAGCCCGACCATGGTCACCGGCCAGGGGGCACCAAACACGGTATCAGCCGCTTCGGGATCGTTGAGAATGTTCGCTTCGGCAGCAGGCGAGGCGTTGCCGGGACAAAATGCATTACCCCCCATCAACACCACTTCTTTGACATGGGTCGCGATACGAGGTTCGCGGCGCAGCGCCTGTGCGATATTGGTCAGTGGGCCGATAGGCACAAGTGTGATTTCCCCCGGCGCGGCCATGATCTGGTCGATGATAAACTGTACCGCCGTCGTGTGGATTCGTTGGTTGGTCGGCAGCGGTAGGTGGACATTACCCTGTCCATCGTCGCCATGTACAAACGGAACCGAGCCTTTAAACGGCCCAACGAGCGGGCGTTCGGCCCCATGCGCCACCGGAATATCGATCCGTTCTGCGATTTCGAGCAGGCGCAGCGCGTTTGTCGTGGCTAGTTCTGTCTCGACATTACCGAAAATAGTGGTCAGGCCGATCACATCCAGTTCAGGCGAGCGCAGGGCGAAAAAGATTGCCATTGCATCGTCTACACCGGGATCCGTATCGATGATAATTTTTCGGGATGGCATTTCAATACTCCTGTACAGATTGATAGGCCGCCTGCGAAAAACCGCCGACAAACTCTGGCAAATCGACGTGTCCCAACTGCTGCCGGATGGCGTGCGCCTCACCCGTATGGAACCAGTAGTGATACATATTTCTTTGCAGCATCGTGCCCACGCTTTCGCCCCAGGGTTTTCCTTCCCACTCGAAATGGGTTTGCAGAATATCCGGTGTGAGGGTATCCAAATAGCCATCAGCCGCGCCGGTGATCGTTTTCCAGACTTCCCACATTTCAGCTAAAGGCGGCGTGGTAGCGGGCTGACCATGTCCCACCCGTAAATACAGGTCCGGTACAAGCACCTGATGCTGCGCCATCAGCACCCAGTAAAACTGCTCCTGGCTGGCGAGATGGCCGACAATCCAGCCAAGACTATTCGTAGGCATCAAGCGGCGGCAGGCATCTTCTTCAGAGACGCCCTCCAGGCAGCGAACAAATTCACTGCGGGTAAAACGAAGTTGGGTCACTAATGGGTGTGGCATAAATTTATCCTGTCAGTGTCTTAGCGATCTGGCCGCCGACACGCGCGTTATTGACCAGCGCGGCAATATTCGCGCGCTGTGACTGCCCGCCAGTCAGTTCCAACACTTTGAGCAGCACATAGGGCGTGATGTCTTTCCCATGAATTCCTGCGGCATCTGCCAACCGGGTCGCTTCGATGATCGCCTGTTCGGCGACGGCGTCAGGCATCGCGTCGGCTTCGGGAACCGGAACAGCGACCAGGATGCCATGCGAAAGGCCGAGCAGATCCCGCGCCGCGATCACAGCGGCGACTTCTTGCGGTGTGTTCACACGTTGATCAATGGGCAGACCGCTCGAACGGCTGTAAAAAGCGGGCAGTGTATCCGTCCCGTACCCTAACACGGGTACACCCTGCGTCTCTAACACTTCGAGCGTGAGCGGCAGATCGAGGATCGATTTGGCCCCAGCGCAAACCACCGTGATCGGCGTGCGCCCCAGTTCGATCAAATCGGCGCTTACATCAAAGGGATGGCCCCGGTGTACACCGCCGATTCCCCCGGTCGCAAACACACGAATCCCGGCCATATGGGCGATGATCATCGTTCCGGCGACGGTGGTTGCACCGTGCTGTCGCAGCCCGACCACCAGCGGCAGATCACGGCGCGAACACTTACGCACGCCCTCACTGCCGTTCCTCCCCAACCAATCGACTTCATCGGCGGTCAGCCCGATCCTGATATGCCCGTCCACAATAGCAATCGTCGCCGGGATCGCGCCTTCGGATCGGATCGCGTTTTCCAACGCCAGGGCCGTTTCGACATTGGCGGGATACGGGAAGCCATGTGTGATCAGGGTCGATTCCAGCGCCACAACCGGCTTGCCAGTCAGCAGCGCGTCGCGGATCTCAGGGGTATAGACTAATGCTTCGTTCATACAACCACCCTCAGTTCTGGATTATTTAGGCCAGGGATAAGCAACTTGTTCACCGGCCTTGTCTAACACGGCCCGGATTTCCGCCGCCGTCGGGGCATTAACACCTGCGCCGATCTTTTGCGCATTCACCGATCCGGTAGCATTCGCCAACTGCGCGCACTGCTCCATTTCCAGCCCGTGTAACAGGCCAGCCAGGAAAGCCGCGTCAAAACAGTCGCCTGCCCCCACCGTATCCGTGACTTTTTCTACAGCAAAAGCCGGATTTGCCAGCCACCAATCGTTGGTCACAACGGTGCATCCTTTGGGGCCATGCTTGACGACAGCGTATTTTGGTCCCTGGTGCATCAGCGAGGCATAAGCGTTGTCGCTCTGTAATCCCTGTGTGACCAGGGGGGCTTCTTCGTCGGTCAAAAAGAACAGGTGCGTATGCTGCAACGCCCATTTGACCTGCTCCTGATCGGCCATACCAATCAGCGGCCCGGCATCCAAATAGATCGGAATCCCTACCTTGTAAGCATGTTCAAGGGCGCGCACGGCCAATGCCAGCACCCGTTTTTCGAGCAGGGTATAAGACATCAAAAACACCGCGTCGGACTTTTCGATCACGGCGTCTAATCCATCGGGATAAGGAACGTCTGGCCCTTCACCATAATGGCCGAGAAAAACATGCTCGCCCACCGATCGGTCCGTGAGTGTCAACACCAGGGTCGATGTTGAATCGGGCAGGGCAGCCACATAACGAGTATCCACGCCGCGTTCGCGCAGCGGGCGTAAGATAGCTTCGCCGTGCGTGTCGGAGCCAACCGCCCCCACCGCGACCACGTCGATCCCCAGGTTGCGCGCCGTCAGTATAAAGTTAGCGGCGCCGCCTGGCGTAGACAGGCAGTCTGGCAGGCGTTGGTGATCACCACGCCGGACCGGAAATTTTACCGGGGCTACAATATCAAGCACCAAATCGCCAATAGAAACGATTGTTTTAGCCACTTTTACCTCATTATCACTGTATTGATGCTAACTATCCAGGCTAGGAGAGTCAATCAGGGATTGCAGACCGCTCGAAATCGCCCGAATGTTATAGGCCGCCGCGACTTCGTCCGCGTCCAGTTTGGCTAATATTTCCTGAGGGAACGCCTCGATTCCGGCATAGGCCCCCGCGATGGCACAGGCAATCGCCCCGACGGTATCGGCATCGCCGGACAGATTAGCGGCATAGATCGCGGTCTGTTTGGGATCACCCTTCGCCATGACCAACACGCCAAACGCCGATCCGACCGTCTCCGGCACCGACAGCGACGTGCCAATCGTGTTATAGAGATCGCGCAGCCGCGCCAGTTCGCTGCCCGGTCCTTCGACGATGTCTATCGCCATGTGAATACGCCGCGCGACCGACGGACCCAACCACGCCCGGCCTTTTTTGCGGCCCAGTTCCGCCCCCAGAATTCCGGCGCTGATCACGGTATCCAGCGAGACATTATCCATCATGGCGATAGCTATTGCAGAAGCGACCGCACACGCGCCGGAAATCGCCACATTCGTGTTATGCGTGGGAATACACACCAACGCCGCGTCTTCTATCGCCCCCATCGGATCGCCGGGATGCAGCAGTCCTACCGGGGAAATGCGCATCGGCGCGCCGTTGGTATCGCCCCACAACCCGGTCGTGTGTGGATCATCGCCCCGTTTGAGCGCATTAACACCGCGCCGGGTGCTTGGCCCGACATAGGGCGATGTGTCGCCGCCGACCCGGTCATACCATGTCATGATCCCTTCGACGGCAGCTTGCAGCGAAACTTCTCCATGCCGGATGAACGCCTGCGCCAGCGAAAACGCCTGCTCAGAATCATCGGTAATCCGCCCGGCGGGCAGACCAAAATGGACCGGATGATCGGCGGGGCCGGGCAGAAATTCAGTAATCCAGCCGCCATAGGCCTCCCACGTCTGGTCGATGTCAAAATAGGCGGGCATTCCCCAGGCATCGCCCATCGCCTGACCGTACAACCCGCCCAGGATTTTATTGGTGAGTGTGGACATAAAATGGCTCCTAAATGTAGCTGGCAGCGATCAGCCCTCAGCTATCAGCGAAAATAAGATGATGTGTGGTAGGGGCGCGGCGGTGACGCACCCCCAAATTACCCCTATCCCCCCGGCCCCCTTTTCCTGCGCAGGAAAAGAGGGAGAGATAGTTTTGTGTAGAGGCATGGCAATTTTACGCCGCAGCCGGAGTCCCGCGCGGGTTCTGAAGCAGGTAACGCCCGCCCATCAGCACCCAGAACGCGGCGGCGAAAGCTAAGCCCAGGATAATCCCACCGATGCCCGACACCTCTTTGAGCGCGGTGGTACGCAAGAACAGCATCAGCAGCAGGCCGAGATACAGCCACAGCGCCGCGATAGATGTCGCCGCGCTGTACCAGATTTTGTGTCCAATACGCTCCACTTTCAGCATAAACGGCAGGTTGACCAGGATCAACCCTAACGAGATCAGCCCGATCACGCCGCCGTACACCCGCACATCGGATTCATCCCAACCTTGAACCAGGCTCTTAAACCCATCCGGTGCTGAGTACATACTCAAGCAGACGATGATGCCCAACACAGCGATCATCGCCATGAACATGTGCAGCACACTTAACTGCTGGATCGCTTTCCAGAACGACGCATCGAACATTTCGCCCTCGGCTGAGCGCAGCGTGCGCACCCGCACCGTAAGCTGACTTTGCAAGGCGTAGATCACCAGCGCCATGATCGTAGCGATATAGGGCAGCATTTGCGGCAGCATCGACGGAATATCCAATGTGCCGATGCGGATCGACAGCGCCTCAAAAAACGCGAAAATGAAGGCCGCGAATCCGGTCCCGATGGGGTTTCCCCCGCCCAGGTAAGGTGTCGCCAGGGCGATATAACCACGCCCGGAGGACATATTATTCTGGAAGAAGGTGAGATACCCCATACTGAGATGGACACCGCCCAATGCGGCTAACACACCGCTCAGCGCCAGCGCCAGATAACGAATACGCTGCACCCGAATCCCGACGGACGCGGCGGCGTTCGGATTTTCGCCTACCGCGCGCAGGTGAATTCCGATCGGCGTGCGATACAGGAAATACCACACGACAAACACTGCGATGATCGCGATCCAGGTCATCACGCTCTGGTTATCAAACACCTTGAAGAAAAACGAAACGACCGGAATATCGCTGAGAAATTCGGGCAGTTGGATAAACGGCATTTTCATGCTTTTTAAGCCGCCCTGAGTCGTACCGCGATCCCCGGTGAGTTCATACATGACCACAACCGTCGCCGCCTGGCCGAGGAAGTTGATGGCGATGCCGGATAGGATCAGGCTGGCTTTGAGTTTGAGATGGAAAAAACCCAACAGCAGCGCGACCAACACGCCCATCAACACGCCCAGCAGCATCCCAAACCAGGGGCCGAAGGTGGTGGCAATATCGGCGGCAAACCAGTCGCGCGCATAGGCGCTAAACACCACCCCCGTAAACGCTGCGATCAGCATGGTTCCTTCCAGGCCGATATTGATGACTCCGGCCCGGTCTGAGATCAACGCGCCCAACGAGGGCAGCAGGATCGGAGTAGCGACGCGCAGAATCGATGCCAGGAAGGCTGCGCTAAAAATCCCTTGCAGTACGTTTTGAACAATGCTGCTATCCATGAGTTATGCGCCTCCTTCCGCCGGGGCTGGGGTATCGCCTTGAGAACTCATCAGCTTGTCACGCTGTTTCATGCGTCGCTGTTGGAAGAGTGAGACCAGGGCTTCCGCCGTGATCAACAGGATCACCACCGCCTGAATGATCCGCACCACTTCGGCGCTGATGTTGGCATCTCGTTCCATCATCTGCGCGCCGGTGCGCAAATAGGCATAGAGCAGGCCGGTAAATGGCACAACCAGCGGGTTATTACGCGCCAGCAGCGCCACTACCACCCCCTCAAACGCCAGCCCAACCGAGATATTTAGAATGAGCTTGCGGTGAATTCCCATCGCGAGGTGCGCTCCGGCTAACCCGGCTATCGCGCCGCTGATCGCCATCGTCAGCATGATCGTGCGCCGGGTGTTCACGCCGCCGTAATTCGCGAACTTGATATTCGCGCCGATCATGCGGATTTCGTAACCAATCGGCGTGCGTTGAATCATCACCCACGCCAGGAGTACGAGCGCGATCAGAATAAAAACCGCAATCGTAATCTGGTCGCCGTTGACATCGATAATGGGCGCTAACAGGCCGTTATTCGGAATCCATTCGGACGAGGTGTAACCCGCGTCGGGCGGCTTAAGCTGGAATGTCAATACCATTTCATAAAACCGGGTGGCGATGGTGTTTAACATCAGCGTCGATACCAGTTCATTCGCCCCCAGATAGGCTTTGAGCGCACCGGGCAGCAGCCCCCATAAAAAGCCCGCTGTCGCCGCCGAAAGCAGCGCCATCGGAACCAGGATCGTTTTAGGCACATTTCCAAAGTACAGCCCGATGATAGCGGATACCAGCGCCCCAAAATAAAGCTGGCCTTCCGAGCCCAGGCTGAATTGTTCCGCCCGGAACACGATAGCGACAGCCAACCCCAACATAATCAGCGTCAGCGCGTCTCGAATCCAGATCACCCAGCGGTTGAGACGGCTGAGCGGGCCGAACAAAAACGCATCATACGCTTTATTGGTGGCGCGAACAGTCTCGCGTAACTGCGCCGACGAACTGAGCGGTTCGGGCCGGGCTGTGATGGTATAGATTCCATCGGCGGGCAGGATTACATTTTGGATGATCGCGTCCTGCGTGGACTTAAGCTGCGGCCTATAACTTTCGACCTGTTCGGCGGAAGCGTCATTATTCGCCGCCAATACTTCGCCGTTGGCGTCCTTCAGCGTCACCTGCAAATCGAGATCGGTTTCGCCACGAAACGCATAGGCCAAAATCGTCACCATGTCGCCTTTGCCGCCGGAGAATTTATAAGTCGCTGTGGTGAGCGGGGCATCTGTTTTTTCTTTGTTGAAGATACCGCCCACCGGATCGCTGCCATAGGCCAGCGTGACCGGCGGTGCGTTATCCGACAACAGCGCGAGCGTGAACTCGGCGTTCACATCGGCGGTATCGGCTTCGGGTTTGGCGATAATGGTATAAAATCCGGTCGCGGGCAGAACAAAACCTTCGACCACAGCATCACCATCGCTCTGCAAATAGCGCCGGAAAGTGCGTTTCTGAGCGTCGTCCGCGTCGAGATTTTCTTGCAGCACATTCCCCGCGTTATCGAGCAGGGTGAGCTGCATATTGAGCTTGGAGCGCCTTTCGGCTCCAAACGCCAACACCGATACCACATCGCCCGCCGTGCCGGTAAAATGATGCGTGACTTCAGTGATAGGCGTTTCGGCGCGCGGATCGTTCAGTTCGACGGTCAGTTCATCGCCATAGTTGATACTGGTCAACGGCACCGCGTCGGACAAAAGGCTGACGCGGAATTCGCCGCGTGAGAACACCACCGACGCATCGAGGTTAAACAACATCGTCATCAAATAACCAAAAATCAGCGCGACCCCTACGGTCAACAGCACGCGCAGGGCATCGCCGCGCAGTTGCATAATCATCAGCAGGGTGCTGAATCCGATCAGCAGGTTGACGAACAAAATCGCCTGGTAGTCGACGGTCGCTGTGATCGCGTCGCGCATCTCGCGGGGCGACATATCGGCGCTCAGGCCATAGGCTTTCCAACTGATCGCGCCGACCAGCAGCAGCGCCGCGATGATCCCCACCGTCAGCAATTGGAGTTGTTGACGAGACAGTTTGAATGTCATAGGTACATCTCCATTTCGGCGGCGGGCTGTCGTTCAGCGCCGAGCATATACAACCCCAATTTTTCTTCGGTCAGGTCGGGGGTATTGGGGAAGATACCGACAATTTCGCCGTTATACATGACCATAATCCGGTCCGAAAGTTTCATCACTTCCTGTAAATCTGCCGAAACCAATAAGATCGCCAGCCCGTTGGTGCGCTGATCGACTAACTGCTGGTGGATATATTCAATCGCGCCGATGTCTACGCCGCGTGTCGGTTGGGCCGCGATCAGCAGCCGGGGTGAAGAGGAGAGTTCACGCGCCAGCACCACCTTTTGCATATTCCCGCCCGACAGCGCTCCCACCGGGAGTTCGCCGCTGGGAGCCAGGATGCTGAATTGGTTGATCAAATCGGCACAGTCGCTGCGGATGGCGTTCAGGTTAAGCATCCCCACCTGAGTACACGGCGGACGGTAATAACGATCAATGATCAAGTTATCATTGATCGTAGCCAGCATAGCGACCCCGTTTGTGAGTCGATCTTCGGGAATGTGGGCGACGTGCGCTTCGCGGATTTTGCGCGGTCCGTGTCCTAAAACGGGTTTGCCATCGACAAACGCTTCGCCTGCGCTGGCAGCCCGCAGCCCGGTTAACACCTCGACCAGTTCTGTCTGACCATTGCCTTCGACCCCGGCGATTCCCAGAATTTCCGCCTCATTGACCCGAAAAGACGCATGATGCAGCAGGGTGCGCCCGGTTTCGTTGACATAAGTCAGGCGGCGCACTTCCAGCACCGTCTCTCCGCGCTGCACAGGAGGTTTATCAACCTGCATAAACACTTCGCGCCCGACCATCATCCGGGCAAGCTGCGCCTCGTTCGTCTCAGCCGTTTTGACAACGCCCACTTTGTGCGCGTCGCGCATGACGGTGACACGATCAGAAATTTCCATCACTTCACGCAGTTTGTGAGTAATAAAAATAACCGTTTTGCCTTCGTTGACCAGATTACGGATGGCAACGAACAAGTCCACTGTTTCGCGCGGGGTCAGAACCGCTGTCGGCTCATCGAGGATGAGAATTTCCGCGCCCCGGTAGAGCGCTTTGAGGATCTCAACACGCTGACGCATCCCCACCGGCACAGTATCGACACGCGCCGTCGGGTTCACAAACAGACCGTACTGCTTTGACAAGGCGTCGGTATCGCGGATCGCTTTTTGGCGATCGACCATCAGCCCGCCCGCCCGCGTACCTTCGCGCCCCAGGGCGATATTTTCGGCGATGCTGAACGAGTTGACCAGCATAAAATTCTGGTGAACCATGCCGATCCCCAGGTTGATCGCCACCTGCGGGTTGGAAATATGAACAAGCTGATCGCGCAGCCGGATTTCCCCGGCGGTGGGCTGCTCCAAGCCGTAAAGAATCTTCATCAGGGTACTTTTGCCCGCGCCATTTTCGCCCACTAGCGCATGAATTTCGCCTTTTTCCACCGACAGGCTGACCCCATCGTTGGCCCGCACCCCATTAGGGTAAACTTTGACTATATTTTGTGCCTCAATAAGCGCCATAAAACAATGCCCTCGGTGTCTTGATCAGGGCGGTGGGGTCGTTAGTGGTCAGTTTTTAGTGATTAGTTATCAGTATCAGGTGATAAGCTGGTGGTTGTTAATACTGCTGCAAAAAAATAAATCAGCTAGTTGTCCTGCCGCACTGGTGCAGAGAGGAAAAACAGAACGCCGCACCCTTACTGAAAACTGAGAACTAAAAACTAATTACTAACCACTAACGACCAACACCATGACTATATAAACAAAGGGGCGAGCTTGCGCTCACCCCAAAAGTTGGTTCGCAACAACCGCTTATTCGGCGGCCATGAACTCCGAAGCGTCGAATTCGCTCGCGGGCAGGTTTTCGCAGCCAGCGCCGACTTTTTCGACCAGGGTGTAACCCAGGGGAACGCGATCAGAGAAGGCGGTATTCACGACGATATCACCGTCCAGAACGGCAGTTTCCACCGCATCGATCAGGTCCAGAACGTTTTCCGGGGTGTTGTCGAAATAAATGTCGTTGTAGGCCAGACCGACGCCGCCCTCTTCGATACCCAGGACTTCGGCTTCACCGAATACCAGTTCGTCCGCCAGATACAGGTCTACGGCACGGTACAGCGAGTTGTCGACGTTCTTCAACATGCTGGTCAAAACGTGCTGCGCCTGATCGGGGTCCGTGTCGGCGATAATGGTCGCCTGGTCCGAGTCGACACCGATGGCATAATGACCTTGTTCGAAGGCCGCTTCAAACACACCCACGCCCGTACCACCGGCGATCTGGAAGACGATGTCGGCTTTTTGTTCGTACATCGCCAGGGTGATTTCTTTACCCTTGGCGGGGTCGTTCCAACTGCCTGCATATTGGACCAAAACCTGCGATTCGGGGTTGACCAGGCAAGCACCCTGTTCGTAACCCACGATGAAGTCATTGATCACAGGGATGTCTTGACCGCCCACCGCGCCGATCACGGCTTCGGGGTTTGCGCCTTCGATCCCACTGGCCGAAACAGCCGCTGCGTACACACCCGCTAACAGCGAGCCTTCATTCTGCGCGTACAGCACCGAGTACACATTCGGGCAGCCTTCGACGCAGATTTCGGGGTTGGCATACGGCACAGAGTCATCGAAGAACAAGAAAACTTTGTCAGGATAGAGGTGAACGCGCTTGCCCAAAAATTCGCCCATCTGGAACGTGCCAGTGATGAGCATGTCATAGTTTTCACTGTCGGACATCGTATCGCTCAGGCCGGTTTCCCAGTTAGCGGGATCAATACCGAGTTCGACCGTGTTCACTTCGATGTTATAACCATCTTCAATCAGCATATCCATGCCGCGCTGTGCAGAATCGAAGAACGATTTATCACCCAGTACCCCGTTGATCACCAAAACAATCCGCAGGGGTTCATCTTGCGCGCTAGTGGTCGAAGCACCGACAACGGTCACCAACGCCATCATCACAACCAGGGCTAAAACCAACATCTTATTACGTTGCATGGTTATCTCCTCTGAATAGCGGTCAAAAATCAACATTTGTTCAAAATTTCGTACTCAAAACTATAACCCCAACAGGGTCACAGCGTCAAGCAGCAGCATGAGAGCCGGGTGCTGCCAGGATAAAGAAATTGTGGATTTTTTGCCCGCCCTAGCTCAGCAGTGGTAAACTGCCTGCTCGTATTTTTCCTTAAGAAAGGTGGGAAACGGTGAGACTCATTATAGACACAGACGCCGGTGTAGATGATGCTCAGGCGATTATGATGGCGCTGCGGCATCCAGGCGTACAGATAGAAGCCATTACCACCGTGACAGGCAATGTGCATCTCGATTGGGTGATCCGCAACGTGTTCACCGTGTTAGACCTGATGCACGCTCCGCATATTCCCGTCTATCGGGGGGCCGATCAACCATTGATTCCGGGGTATTGGCAGCCGGAGGTGCGCGTTCACGGAGAAGACGGCCTGGGCAATTACCAGCACCGTGTCCCCACTGACCGCCGCCTGGAGTCTGAAGCAGCAGCGGTGGCACTGGTGCGGATGGCGAATGAGGCGCCCGGCCAGCTTACCTTGTTAGCGCTTGGCCCGCAGACCAATATCGCGCTGGCGTGCAAACTCGATCCTGAGTTCCCGCGTAAGATCGCGCATTTTGTGTTTATGGGTGGGGCCTACTCGGCGATGGGCAATACTAAAAACGTGTCTGCCGAGTTTAATATCTTCTGCGATCCCGAAGCCGCCCTGATCGCGCTGGAATCTTTCCCTCTATCCACAATGGTTTCGTGGGAGGCCACTGTGCGCCATCCCATCGCCTGGCAAGATTTCGATGCGCTGACGGCCACCCAAACGGCTGCCGGAAAATTTTTACACGAGATCACGCTGCAAACCACCAGCTTTCTACGACAGATTCGCCAGGTTCCCGGCTTTTTGCTGCCCGATCCATTAGCGATGGCGGTCACG
>JACRBK010000451.1 GCA_016234525.1 Chloroflexota bacterium | reverse complement strand
GATCACAGCTTCCGCTCTTGTTTCACCCGAACTGGATGCACGTTTATTGGTCTGTGCCGGGAATATTATTTCAGGCAGCGCTGTTGGTCGCTGGTCTGCTCACGCTGATGTTTTGGCTGCTTGATTTTCGGATTCGCCCCGAGCGCTCATCTCCCTGGACCTGGCGAGAACGAGTGTTGGAACTGCTCAGCCTGCCGTTGATGGCGGTGTTGACATTGATCTGTGTGGCGCTGCCCGTACTTCATGCACAGACCCGCCTCATGTTAGGCCGAGCCATCCAGTTTCGGGTTACCCCTAAACTTTAAATAAGCTTGCATCCGTGTCAAGGCGTGTTATGATCCCCTCGATTCAACGGGTCTCAGTTGGCCCTTTGAACTGGGATCAACGGTTATTTTGTTTCGGTAGGTCGTGCCGGATGATCTTAAAAAAGCAATCTGTACGTTAGAAAGAGAGTTGAATTATGGCAACTGTAACCAATACCAAAATCGAAACGCTGCTTGGCACCGAAGCCGAGTACTTGCTCGGCCACCAGTGCAAAACGATCTCTAAGGATATGATTCATCTCCCCGGCCCTGACTTTGTAAGCCGGATTTTTGTCAATTCGGATCGCCCGATTCCCGTGCTGCGCAACTTGCAGCAGATGTTCGATCATGGTCGTCTGGCTGGAACCGGCTTCTTGTCGATTCTGCCGGTCGATCAGGGTATCGAACATACGGCGGGCGCGTCGTTTGCCCCGAACCCGATCTATTTCGACGCCGAGAAAATTGTCGAACTGGCGATTGAGGGCGGCTGTAATGCGGTCGCTTCGACGCTGGGCGTGTTGGGCATTGTGGCGCGCAAGTACGCGCATCGCATCCCCTTCATGCTCAAGTTTAACCACAATGAACTGCTGACCTATCCCACCAAGTATGACCAGGTAGCTTTTGCTCAGATCAGACAGGCGTATGATATGGGCGCGGTGGCGGTGGGTGCGACGATCTATTTCGGGTCGCCCGAATCCAGCCGCCAGATCGTTGAAGTCAGCCAGGCGTTTAAGGCGGCTCACGAGTTGGGTTTGGCGACGGTCTTGTGGTGCTACACCCGCAACAATTCCTTTAAGCAGGACGGAGTAGATTATCACGTGGCCGCAGATTTGACCGGGCAGGCGGATCACCTGGGCGCGACTATCGAAGCGGACATTATCAAACAAAAGATGCCCGAAACGAATGGCGGTTTTAAAGCGCTCAAGTTCGGCAAGTTCCATGAAAAAATGTACACTGAACTAAGCTCGGATCACCCGATTGATTTGACCCGCTATCAGGTGGCTAATGGCTACATGGGCCGGATCGGCTTGATCAACAGCGGCGGCGAATCGAAGGGTGATGGCGATCTGGCGCAGGCTGTTCGCACGGCGGTGATCAACAAGCGTGCCGGTGGTATGGGCCTGATCAGTGGTCGTAAAGCATTCCAGCGCCCGATGAGTGAAGGGGCGGCACTGCTGCGCGCTATTCAGGATGTGTATCTCGATCCGAGCGTGACTATCGCGTAAGCGATTTTTGATGACTTTATGACAACCCATGGGGGCAGCAGTACAGGCTGCCCCTCTTTGTTTCTTCGATAGGTATACTTTGGGAATATTTCATTATACATGGGGATTCTAACCTTATGAAGCCGTTAGCCGATGCTTTCGTCCAACACTGGAAAGAGTCACCCAAATACCGTATAGGGTTAGTGCTGGCCCTGCTCTATTTTTTAATTCGGTTAGGGATTAATTTTAGTTGGCATATGGAATGGCTTGTCGTGGAAGGTTGGCCCTCGAACACCGACCTAAAAGTATACTGGAACACCGGCCAACAGTTTAGAGCACAAGAGGACCTCTATTTTGAGCCCAAAGAAGATTTTTCAGTGTTTGTATATACCCCTATATTTGCCATGCTGATGGGGCCGGTGAGTTGGGCGTCATATCATGTCGCGCTGGTAGGGCAGATTGCGCTGACGTTGGTGTGTTACGCTGCGTTATATTGGCGGTGGTTTATTATTTTCCAGCGATATGGTTTAGAACAAGTCGCCCGGCAGATGATCCTCTGGCTGCCCGCGTGGTTAGTGTCAGCCGCCATTATTTATGATCTCACCTATTTGAACGTTTATACCCTGATGGCGCTGCTGGCGACCTTGTTGGTAGAAGCAGTCCTCCGTGAAGATTTAGGATGGTCAGTCGTGCTGATGTCGCTGATCTTGCCTGCTAAACCGCATTGGGCTTTTCCGCTGGCCCTGCCATTTTTGTTACGGCGCTGGCGCTTTGGGTTTCGTCTGCTGATTGGGGGCCTGGTCGTGTTTGCCGCGCTGGTCGGTCTGACGATATTGATAGGGGGTTACGATTATGTGTCGGGGCAGTTTGGGGATTATCTTGATACACTGCGCTCTATTCCGCGCACGTTTGCCTGGAGCACTTCCGAAGACGGCCATTTCGGTTTTAACCATTCTATCATGCAGATTGTGATCTTTTTCGGCGGCGTGAATTCTGGCTCATTTGCCGGTGCAACTCTTATCAAGGCGGCGCTGTGGCTGCCGTTGCTCTGGGCGGGTTGGTTAGCGCTGCGGCGAAAAACATCCGCTTTACCTGGCTGGCCGGTGGAATGGGTATTGGTCTTATATTCCGCTATCTTTATCTTGATTGACGTAATGCACGAAGTGACATGGGTATTGATCGTATTTGCCTATCTTCATGTGATGATCCAGGATCGCATCCTTAGGCGGTTGCTGAGTGTGTTGGTGTGGCTGTACGTGCTGGCTGACATCTTGACGATTGCTGCCTATGCGCTTTGGCTGCCCGAAATGATGGGATATGTGCCGCTTGCCCTGCTGGTGTTGTTAGCATTTTACGGCGTATTGGTGTTTCGTCTGCTGGCTGAGTTGCGGCGACCCGGCGGTCCAGAGATAGCTGAGAGAGGATAGGCAAGGAGATATCATGGGACCTTTTTCAGTCGATTTGAATGGGCGGGTGGCTCTTGTGACCGGGGCGGGAGCCGGTGTTGGGCGGGCGGTGGCGCTGGTTTTGGCCGCGTCAGGCGCCGCCGTGTGCGTGTGCGATGTCAACCCCGATCATGCGGATCAGGTGACCGAAACAATCCAGGCGGCGGGTGGGCGCGCATTGGCG
>JACRBK010000449.1 GCA_016234525.1 Chloroflexota bacterium | reverse complement strand
TGTGCGCGCAGCGCGGTTATAAGCTGGTTCTGACCATGCCGGAAACGATGAGCAAGGAACGGCGTAAAATTCTGCGGGCATTTGGCGCGGAATTGATCTTGACGCCAGGGCCGCAAGGCATGGCCGGTGCGATTGACAAAGCCAACCAGTTGGCGGCGGAAGACCCCAATGTGTTTATTCCGCAGCAGTTCCAAAACCCCGCTAACCCTGACGTTCACCGCCGTACCACCGCCGAAGAAATCTGGCGCGATACGGACGGGCAGATCGATATTGTGGTATCGGGGATCGGCACCGGCGGCACGATCACCGGCGTGGGTGAGGCGCTGAAAGCGCGCAAACCCTCGGTGAAGATGATCGCGGTAGAACCGTCTGCCTCGCCGGTGTTGTCAGGCGGGGCCAAAGGGCCGCACCCTATCCAGGGGATCGGCGCGGGTTTTGTGCCGGATGTGCTGAATACCGCGATCTATGACGAGATTATCCAGGTGCAGAACGATGATGCGTTCAGCACGGCACGGGCGATGGCGACTCAAGAAGGTCTGTTGGTCGGCATTTCGTCCGGCGCGGCGACGTGGGCGGCGCTTCAGGTGGCTCACCGGCCCGAAAACGCGGGCAAACTGATTGTGGTGATTATCCCCTCCTGGGGCGAACGTTATCTCTCGACCCCCTTGTTTGCCGATTTAGAAGATTGACGCTGAGGAGAAAACGCAGTGTTTAACACCATGCGAGAAGATGTCCGGTGCATATTGCAGCGTGATCCGGCGGCGCGTAACGCGCTGGAAATCGTGACCTCGTATCCTGGCTTGCACGCGCTGTGGCTGCATCGTTTCGCGCACCGGCTGTGGAAGGCGCGGCTAAAACTTCCGGCGCGGTGGGTATCGCAGTGGGCGCGATCCCTCACCGGCATCGAAATTCATCCCGGCGCGACCATTGGCCCTCGGCTGTTCATCGATCATGGGATGGGCGTGGTGATCGGCGAAACGGCAGAGATCGGCGCGGATGTGACGTTGTATCACGGCGTGACACTCGGCGGAGTGAGTCTGAACGCTGGCAAACGTCATCCTACGCTGGAAGATGGGGTTGTCGTTGGGGCAGGGGCGAAGGTGTTAGGGGCAATTCGGATCGGCAAAAATTCGAGAATTGGAGCGAATGCAGTGGTCGTCAAAGACGTAGAACCCGATATGGTGGTGGTCGGTATTCCGGGCAAGCCGGTGAAACGCAGCGGGCCGGAGCCGTCGTCTCAGAAACCTGATCTGGCGCACAACGTTATGCCAGATGTAGTCGCCGAGCGGCTGGATCGTATTCTCTCGCGGCTGGATGAAGTCGAGCGGGCGATCCATACCAACGGTGGCGGTTATAACGGCAATGGTCGTTCGGAATACCAACCGCTGCCAGAGGTAGACTACACAATCTAAACACTTCACTCAATCCGTAGGGGCAGGGCTATGCGCTTTTACGATTTAATCAGGTGATGCCGATTTACCCCTATCCCCCGTCGATGCTGCGCATCGCTCCCCCTTTCTCTGCGCAGCGGGGAAAGGGGGAGAAGGGTCGGCAGCGGCAGGGGGATGAGGTCGCTCTTAAATTGACGCATAGTGGGCGACGCAGCGCCTCGCCCCTACGAAAAATGGAATGAAGCACTAAATCAGCGGCCAGGATATTTCAAGAAAAAAACGCCCCGGAACCAGTCCGGGGCGTCAATGATTATCGCGTGAGATTAATGTACAACCACTGTCGGCAGCGGACGACCCAGCCATACCGCGTCAAAGTTTGGCCCCATGGTTTGCACGGGAACCCAGAAGAACTTGCCTGACAGCATCACCTTGTAGAATTGGCCGGACTCGTCGACGCCGTAAACCCAGGCGGTCTTGCCCGCTTCCATGACTACAGTTGACACGGCATCGGCCCGCGGCGCCCAGTGGATCGCTGTGGTGGTCACGAAGCTGCCCACGACTGCTGTATCAGGGATCGCCACCATATCTGGACCGGGAACGAGTTCACCACCACCACCGCCAGCAGCAGGGGACGCACCGAACGAGTAGGGCGCGCCGCTCGTCAGACCCACCACATCGACATATCCCTCAACCAGGAAGTTGCAGTTCGCGATTATATAGGCCCCATAAGCAACCTCGCTATCGCTCATCCCAGTCAATGCCGCGATGTCAGCCGCCGTCAGGTCAAAAACGGCGTAAGTCGCGGGGCCAGCGGTCGGCAAATAGCCCGTTTCAATCGAGCCATAGTCGCCGTCACTGCCGCCGATTCCGGTGATCAGACTAAGGCAAATGGTGTCGATATCGGTCAGGGTACCGGTCGCATCGACCATGAGAACAGCAACGGCGTCGCAGCCGCTGCCATCGTCTACGGGGTCTGTCCCTACTACACCAAAATCTGGACCGTCGCCGACGTCGCCGGGGTCACTCACAAAGTCGAACGCAATGGTGGCCGACGACGCGCCAGAAACTGCGCCAGAGCTGATGATACTCATGAAAACGGTTAATACGATAATCACCGCCGAGAATTTCCGTAATTTACGCATGGCTCACTCTCTCCTTTTTATCAATATTGATGATATTAATAATATATAATATAGCCAAATCATGCTATACCAAAGTCGCTAAAATGGCATCAAAACTTGTAAAAATGCTCAGACTCGCATCCTCGCTCTTTTCCCCATACTGTTTTTCTGCACTATAATGAACTTAGGTTACTTATCCCCTATTACACTCTCTATTCTGCCAGGATAAAACCACCCTTAAATCCAGACAAATGAGCTTACCTACGTGTCGGGGTGACACGGTTAAAATAAGCCAAAGGGGAAAGGAATATGAAAAAATTCTGGGTGCTGCTGAGTATTGTTTTGCTGCTGCCGGTGAGCCTCGCACTTGCTCAAGGGGACCCCGGTAAACTTCCAACCGGGCTGCCTGACGGCACAACTATTTTACTTCCGGATGGTTGGAGTTTTGAAGCCACGGACGGCGTTTATCAATTCACTCAAGGCCAACATTATTTTAGCGATGGGGAGATTATCGGCCTGTTTGTGTATCTCCCCGAAGTAACCGCACCCTTCTTCGATACTCCCCCAACAGCAGACGAACTCTTAGCCACCATGGTGGCGGACGTTCTCGACATGGAGTTTGATGCCGATCAGGTCGTCGCGCGGGAGGATGGGCTGGAATACGCTTTTGAAGCGGATGGCGACCAGGGGCTGTGTGTCGTTCAAAGTTGGGGCGAGGCGTTCTTATTCTATACCCTCCACGCTCCGGCGGCAGATTTTGACGCGGCCAAAGTGACCGCTGAGGAAATTCTCGGCCAACTATCCCCGGGGCCAGCGGTGGGCGCGCCGGCGGCGGAGTGTTTTGTAACCGCCAATAAAGATTACGGCGTACCGCTGCGGCTCGGCCCTGGCCTCAATCGAGGTGAATATTCCTCGCTGACACCCAATGCCGGGCAGGTGAGGGTCATCGGGCAGACGACCGCGGACGACGGCAGCCTGTGGTGGAGCATCGAAGAAAATGATGCCTCCGTCAATGAGTTGTGGGTGGCCGATACGGACGTAGATAAAACGGGCAGTTGCAATTTGATTGGGCAGACTCAGGCTGGGGGCATCATCGCGCCCGCGCCGGGTTTTGTCCAGACAGTTCCTACGCCGAACCCAGGGACTACCGATCCCAATGCGCCGCCCGCGCCTCCGGCGGCGAATGACCCCAACCAGGTCCCCAGGAGCGGCACATGGTATGGGACGACGGCGGATGAACTGCTGATGAGCTGCGAAGGCGGCGATACGATTCGTGTTCCTTTCGATTCAAATCTGGGCCGCGTTTCGATTATCGTATCAGGGGGCGGCGACACCTTGACAATTAACGATGGGTGGGACACCTTCCCTGGAACCCGGCAGTCCCCGGGCTATTACACCGCCAACATGCCGACATACGATACCGATATGTATGCGGTCTGGTATCTGCACGTCACCAGCCCGACCACAATGAACACCGAATTGATGGTCGGTTTTCTGTCGATTCCATGCTCAGGTACGGCTTTAGTCTCGCTGAGTTTTGTGGGTTAAAAAAGCGCCAGGTATTATCTACAGAATTCCTGCGCTTTGCTAATGG
>JACRBK010000448.1 GCA_016234525.1 Chloroflexota bacterium | reverse complement strand
GCCTGCGCTGTGTTGAGAATTTATCTAAATACTTCGCCTAAAAATATAAAACAAAAGACCACCCTCAAGGCGATCTAGACTTTTATGACCGTAAACTGCTACATCTTAACATAGTTCAATTCTCTTGTAAAGTTGCACTCAACACTTAAAGCGGCAATCCGTTGGGTTGGATGCGCCGATAATTTTGGCGCTTGTGTGATAATATTAGCGTTAGCGTGGATCAGCACACCAGGGGGCCGCATGAAAAAAGTGTTTATCGGCAGCACCAGCCGCGATTTAGTCGAATATCGCCAGGCGGCGATTGACGCCTGCATCGAATTGGATTTTTTCCCGATTGCTATGGAGCACTTCGAGGCGATGGGCGTGGGAGCCACCGAGGGCAGCAAACGCAAACTAAGCGAAGCCGATGTATATGTCGGCATTTTCGCGCACCGGTACGGGTATATCGAGAGCGGTTATGATCGCAGCGTGACCGAGATCGAGTTTGATTACGCGGGCGAACGCGGCCTGGAACGGCTGTGTTTTCTCGTGGACCCGGCTCACCCCTGGCCCCACGACACCACCGATCTTGAGCATCACGATAAACTCGCGGCCTTCAAAAAACGGATCGATACCCTGATCCGCGCCCAATTCACGACGGTGGACAGCCTTAAAGCCAAGCTGCTGCTGGCGCTGGTCAAATGGCGCGACGGCGTGCCGGATTCCCCACTGACTCCGATCACCGGGAGCCTGACGGTGCAGACCGCCGTTTTCGCCCGCGCTGCTGACGATGTGCCGGATCAGCCACCCAAACTGATCGGGCGTGATGTGCTGGTCAGTGAAGTAAACACCCTGCTAGACCAGGGCCAACGGGTGCTGCTGCACGGTTTCGGCGGCATGGGCAAAACCGTGCTGGCGGCGGCGATCACTGCCGGGCGTGTAGGCGACAGCAAAGGCCCGGCGCTGTGGTTAAAAACGGGCAGCGCCGAAGCCGGGGCACTGTTTGAGGCGCTGGCCCGGCCTTTCGACGCGCACCGCGCTGTTGCCAGCCAGACCGGGGACGCGCAGATCGCGGTTGTGCGGCAGATGATCGGCGGTTCGGGTGCGAGACTGTTGGTGCTTGATGATGTTTGGAACGGCGAAGCGCTGCACACGGCACTGAAAGCTGTACCGCGCGGCCTGCCGGTGTTGATCACGTCGCGCCAGCGTTATCCGCTGGATGGATCACTGCGGCAGGTGGGCGATCTGGAACCGGCGCAAGCGCTCGAACTGCTGAGTTTTTATGCCGGGCGTGACCTGGCAAACGACCCGGCGGCGGGCGATCTATGCGAAAAACTGGGCCGCCATGCTTTTGCGCTGGAAGTCGCCGCCAAAAACCTGAAAGAAGATGATCTTTCGGCGGGCGAACTGCTGCGCCGGATTCAGGATGCGCCCCATACCCTGCGGATGCCAGAAGATTTCGCCGACGCGGGGCGGCGTAGCTTTGGCGAACTGATCGAAGTAAGCCTGAACGCGCTGGACGCGGAGTCCCGGCGGGTGTTTCTGGCGTTTGGCGCGCTGTTCGCGCCGCGCGCTACGCCTGAACTGCTGGCGCTGCTGATCGAACGCGAATTATCTGCCGTCGAAAGTCTGTTGACTACGCTGGCCCGGCGCGGCTTAGCCGAACGGGTTCCTCCTTCTGATGATCGGGCCTGTTTTTACCGGGTGCATGACCTGTCGTACAGTTACGCCAAAGCGCAGACCAGCGACGAACAGCGCGGCAAAGCGTTGGAGGCTTGTATCAATTACACCAAACGTTATAACACCCCCAGCTTAGCCAACTTCGCGGCCCTGCGCCCGGAAATCGACAACTTTTTGGGCGCGGCAGGTTGGGCTATGTCCGCCGGGCGGTATGCCGAGGTGGAGCGCTTCGCGTGGAATCTGTATGTAAACAGCGAGGTATTGGATTACAGTGGTTATTATATCCAGGCCGTTGGGTTGTTATCGCAGGCGGCTGAGGCGGCTGCCCGGCAGGACCACCGCCGCGATCAGGCCAGTCACTTATTGCATTTGGGCAATAACTATAAAAACTTGGGACAAGTAGCTCACGCCATCGAATTCTATCAGCAATCGTTAGATATTGACCACGAGATTGGCCATCGGTCTGGCGAAGCGAACAGTCTTATGGGATTGGGTTTGGTCTATGCTGACCTGGGGCAGGTGGAACGCGCTATCGAATTCTATCAGCAGGCGTTGGTCATCCAGCGCGAGATCGGTGATCGGCGCGGCGAAGGAGCCGACCTGGGCAACCTGGGTAATGCCTACAGAAACCTGGGGCAGGTGGAACGCGCTATCGAATACTATCAGCAGGCGTTGGTCATTGATCGCGAGATTGGCGACCGGCGCGGCGAAGGGGCCGACCTGGGCAACCTGGGGATTGCCTACAGAAACCTGGGGCAGGTGGAACGCGCTATCGAATACTATCAGCAGGCGTTGGTCATTGACCGCGAGATTGGCGACCGGCGCGGCGAAGGCAATCAACTGGGCAACCTGGGCCTGGCCTACGCCGACCTGGGGCAGGTGGAACGCGCTATCGACTTCTACCAGCAGGCGTTGGTCATCCGGCGCGAGATTGGCGACCGGCGCGGCGAAGGGAACGACCTGGGCAACCTGGGCCTGGCCTATGCCGACCTGGGGCAGGTGGAACGCGCTATCGAGTACTACCAACAGGCGTTGGTTATTCGCCGCGAGATCGGCGACCGGATGGGCGAATCCAACGATCTGAATAATCTCGGCGTGGTGTATGAGAAACAAGGTGAGCTTGAGCGCGCCCTGGACCACTACCAACAGTCGCGGGTGATTTATGCGGAGATCGGCGCGGCGCATTTGGTGGCGAGGTCAGATCAAAGGATCGCCCGTGTGCGCACCAAACTGGGCGGGGGGCAGGCATAGTGGCAAAACGCAGCCAAAACGGGAGTGAAGAATAAACATGATCGACCAGATTCTCTATAACGCTCGAATTTACACGCTCAACCCGGCACAGCCGCAGGCATCCGCGCTGGCGATCCAGCGGAGGCGGATCGTCGCGGTGGGGGACGATGATACGATCCGCGCGCTCGCCGGGCCGGGAACGGTCCAGACGAACGCCGGAGGACGAACGGTGATCCCTGGCCTGATCGACGCGCATATCCATTGGGAAGGCGTGGCGCGGGCATTATACAGCGTCAACGTGTTCGAAGTCCCGACCAAAGCCGAGGCGCTGCGCCGCGTGGCCGAGCGCGCCCGCCGCCTTCCGCCGGGGGAGTGGATCACCGGGTTCGGTTGGTCGCAGGTCTATTGGCCGGATCGCACTTTTCCCACCGCCGCTGATCTTGACAGCGTGGCCCCCGATCACCCGGTTTATCTCACCGCCAAAAGCGGACACGCCGCCTGGGTGAACAGCGCCGCCCTGCGTGCTGCCGGGATCACGGCGCATACACCCGATCCGGCGGGCGGCAGTTTCCAGCGTGATTCGTCCGGCGCGCCCACCGGGATTCTGCTCGAAGACCCGGCAATGCTGCTGGTATCGTCCAAAATTCCCAAACCTGCGCCGGAACAGGTCGCCGCGTGGATGGTCGAAGCGCAGACGCTCGCGTGGGCCGCCGGGCTGACCGGGATTCACGATTACGATAATCCAAGCTGTATGGTGGCCCTCCAACTGCTGCGCGAACAGGGCCGCTTAGGGCTGCGTGTAATCAAACAGATCAACGCGCCCTGGATCACGCACGCGCACGAACTCGGTATTCGTTCCGGTTTTGGGGATGACTGGCTGCGGATCGGCAGCCTCAAAATTTTCGCCGATGGGGCGCTCGGCCCACGCACGGCCCACATGATCGAGCCGTTTGAAAACGAGCCGGATAATTATGGGATCGTCGTCACTGATAAAGAGGAAATGTACGATCTCGTCAGCCGGGCCAGCGCCGCCGGGATGTCGTCCGCGATCCACGCGATTGGGGATCGGGCGGTGCATGATGTGTTAGACGTGTTCGAAGCGGTGCGCGGCGAAGAAGCAGCGCGAGGGATTTCCCGCCCGGCGCGGCGGCACCGAATCGAGCATGTCCAGTTGATCCACCCGGACGATGCCCACCGACTCGGCGCGCTGGACGTGATCGCCTCGATGCAGCCGATTCATGCGACCTCGGATTGGGAAATGTCCGAGCGTTACTGGGGAGCGCGCGCGCGGTGGAGTTATAACTGGCGGACGCAGATCGAGGCCGGGGCGCGGCTGGCATTCGGTTCTGATTCTCCGGTGGAGCCATTCGAGCCGTTCAAGGGGATCTTCGCCGCCGTCACGCGCCGCCGTCCTGATGGATCGCCGGGGCCGGAGGGCTGGTTCCCGGATGGGCGGCTGGATGTAGACACGACGCTGCGCGGGTTCACGCAAGGGCCAGCTTATGCCGCCGGGATGGAACACGACCTCGGAACACTCGCGCCCGGTTTCCTGGCTGATCTCGTCGTGTTGGATCGGGATCCCTACACGATTTCGCCGGACGAACTGCTCGCCGTGCAGGTAGTAGGTACACTGATCGATGGGGGATGGAAACACCGGATATTTGAGTAAAATATTTTCCGCCCCTGCCACTTAACGGTGCAAGGGCGGAAAATTTTTAATTCAACACAATATCGATCCAGCTTGTTTGACCGTCGATGATGTTCACTTCGCCGTTAAAACGCAGCACACCGCGCTTACGCACAATCACCTGATATCGGCCCGCCGGTAGATCGCCATAGGTGAAGTGCTCGCCGTAATAGGGATCGGAATTCGGGCCGTCGTCCGCATACGAAAAAGTATAACGATCCGGGCCGCTCAGCGGCAGCAGATTGATCGTCATGCCATAGAGCCGGTGTCCGGTGGCATCGGTGATGCGCCCGGCGAGGGTTCCATAACCCGCCCAGGGACGAATCCACAGGTCGGGGTTATAGGTGCTGCCATAGTCATGGGGATCGCCGATGCGCACTTCCAGGTGCAGATGTGCGCCCAAAGCTACCCCGGTTGAGCCAACTTCTCCAATTTTTTGTTGAAGTTCGACGCGCTGACCGGTTTCCACGCTGGTTTCGCGCATATGGCCGTACAGGGTATACAACTTGCGTCCGTCCGGGGCGGTGAGATCGTGTTCGATCACGACCAGGTTGCCATAAAAATCTTTGCGAGGCCCAAACTGTATATCAAGATCACTCCCCGCATACATAACCCACCCGCTGCCGACCGCCAGCACGGCTGTACCGGCGATATTCTGAATATCGAGGCCATAATGCGTTTGAAGCTCGGAATCGCCGCTGGTGCCATAGGGATAACTGCGCGACGCATAATCTTTGATTGTGTTGGTCGGATCACGCGGGAACGGTCGGGCAAACCAATAGTGATCTTGTATCTCGTGCGTCTGATCAAACATGAACATAGCTACAGCGGTAGGCATCACCAGCGTGGGCGGAACCAAAACCTGAATGGCCTGATTTCCACGCGGCGTGTTTGTCGGATAAGGCGAGGGAGTCGGTGGAGCATTCGTCGGAGCTAGCGTCAAAGTATTGGTGGGTTCAAAGGTCGCCGAAGGGGTAAAGGTATCGGTCGGCGCCGGGGTAGGTGATGCTGTCTCGGAGGGCGAAGGGGTATAGGTGGGAGTTTCTGACGGCCAGGGAGTCGCGCTGGGGACGCGGGTCGCCTTCTGCTGCATGGCGATCAGAGTTCCCAGTTGATCCGCTGTCGGGCCAGCCGTCGGTGTGCTGGTTGAATTAGTCGACGGCGAGCCGCTATCACACGCCGAAAGCAGTATGATCGCCAGCACCAACCAACCCCAGAGAGATTTTTTGACGAAACGTTCCACGATTTCTCAGTCCTTACGCTACTTTAACTAATTCCAGCTCGTCGTTCAGCCGCCAGGATCGCATTATCACGCAGCACCCGCGCCTGTTCGACCAGGGCCGCCGCTTCGCTGCGATAACGAGCCGCCAGCACCGCATCTTCCAGGCTGACCGCATTAACACGCACGTTTAGGGCTGCTCCTTCAACCGCCGCCAATCCCATCAGGGCGGCGACTCCGGCATCGCTGGCGGCATTCAAGTTGCCCTGTGTGGCGGCTTTTTCGGCAAGCTGCATGGCTTCTATCGCCAGCCGCGCCACACTAAGCGGCACATCGGCGGCGTGTGCCGTCGCTTTCTGGATCGCTGCGCCGCGTCCGGGATCGTCTTTCGGCAGGCGGAAAGCATCCATCACGGCCTCAAATGCTTGAATATCCTCGTCAATCGCGGCCAGCAGCCGCCCACGCAGATCAGATGCGGCAGCGGTGATCGCCTGCATGATTGTTTCTACATCGGCATAACGCTTTTTGCCTATTGTCAGGCGGCTGACCATTTCTGCCAGCGCCGCGCTGAGTGTTCCAGCTAATGCGGCAACGGCCCCCCCACCGGGGGCGGCGGTACCTTCGGCCACCGCTTCGACAAAGGGCGCAGGTGTACGCAGCGGCGGTTTAATCGTCGCCACCGGGCGCGCGGATTCATCAGGGATAGGCGGTTCATCAGCCACCAACAGCGAACGCGCCTCCGCCTCTTGGATGCGGTATTCAAGAATTTGGTCGGGCTGAAAACGATCAAGCTGCAAATACCAGCGGGCCGCATCGACAAAAAATTCCTG
>JACRBK010000452.1 GCA_016234525.1 Chloroflexota bacterium | reverse complement strand
TGAATCTTCCCACGCCGGAGGCTCAGTGGTTCTTTAATTGGGCTGAAGAAGGTACGCTGGTGCGGGTGATCTAAGAAAAAAACGCTGTATAGGGACAGGGCGTAGGTGATTTAGCCCACCTCTTGATCCCCTCTCCACGAGCACAGCACAGTGGAGAGGGGATAATCGGGTGTAGTGACGCCGTTTCCCTACACAAGCCGGTGGGCTGCGGTCCCCTCTCCAACCTGGTTGGAGAGGGGGTAGGGGGTGAGGTCGCTCTTAAATTGACACGCTTTGGGCAGGGCTATAACCTACCCCAACAATTCTGTGAGCCGCAGGAGCAGTTCATTCGCTTTGATGGGCTTGGGGAGAAAAGCATCGAATCCGGCGCGGTCAGCTTCGTCACCCACACGATCAGAATAGTAGGCGGTCATAGCGACCACTGGCACGTCAGACAGACCGGGCAGCGCGCGCGCCTGCGCGAGCAACTGCCAGCCGTCCATTTCTGGCATCGCCAGGTCCATCAGGATCACAGTTGGGGTGACGCGATCCAATAGGGACAGACACTCCTCACCATTGGACGCTTTATAAACCTGCGCGCCCTGATAAACCAGAATTTCATGAATCAGGTTTAGCGTGTCTGGTTCATCATCCACCAGGATCACGATCCACCGGGTTATGTCAGCCATACTAAAATCCTCATCGCGGTTACGAGTGACCAGTCGATGGAGATTTTGACTCGACGAACGCTCGAACGCAATCTTTGAGCTGTGTCAGCAGCGCCCGCACCTGGAAAGGCTTGGTGATATAACTGTTAAAACCCTCGGTTTTGGCCCGTTCGATGTTTTCGTACATCACCAGGGCGGTGAGCGCGACGATAGGGCGTTCTTGCCCGTCGGGGCGTTCGCGTATCTTTCGATAGACCGTCCAGCCGTCCATTTCGGGCATCGACAGGTCGAGCAAGATCAGGTTGGGCTTAAACTCGTCTAGCAGTTCCAGCCCTTTGGCGCCGCTGGGAGCCTGTACCGCTTTGGCGCCGCTGAACTCTAACAGGTCAACGATCAGGCGCAGGTTGTCCGGCTCATCATCGATTACCAACACGCGCCAGCTTGCTACGTCTGTGGTCAGGTCCATGCTTACTTCGTCTCCTCAATGGTGGGTTCAGGTTCGAGCAGAGGAAGTTGCACCGTGAAGGTGCTGCCTTTACCGACTTCGCTTTCAACACGCACCGTTCCGCCCATCATGACGGCTAACTTGCGCACAATCGCCAGTCCTAACCCCGTCCCGCCGTGTTCACGCTGGTACGAACCGTCCACCTGCCGGAATTCATCAAAAATGAATTCGAGCGCGTGAGGCGGAATTCCCACCCCGGTATCGCTGACAACCATATTCCACTGCGTACCCTCTACCCGGTTGAGGCAGACTTTGACCTGCCCTTTTTCGGTAAAACGGATCGCATTGCCTACCAGGTTGGTCAATATTTGTTCCAGACGTTTTTGATCCCCTTTGATCATCACCGGCAGTGTGAGATCAAATATTGTCTCAAGGTCTAGATTTTTTTGATCGGCCAGGCTTTGCATTCGGGCCTGGAGGCCGTCCAACATTTCTTTGAGTAAAAACGGCTGGATATGCAGGTCCAGGTGGCCCGCCTCGATTTTGGACAGGTCCAAAATATCGTTAATCAACGCCAGCAACCGCTCCCCGTTCGACATAATGCGCTCAAGGTAGTCGTGTTGTTTGTCGGTGAGATTTTCCGCCAACATCGCCAGAATAAAATCGGCATACCCGATCACCGAATTAAGCGGGGTGCGTAGTTCGTGAGACATGGTAGCGAGAAATTCGCTTTTCAAGCGGCTGGCTTCTTCGGCCTGTGAGCGGGCGACTTCAAGCTCGCGGTTGGTGTTGAGCAGTGCCTCGTTTTGCGCCCGAATCTGTTCCGCCGCGTGTTTGAGTTCGGTCACTTCGTGCAGCACGAACATGCGCCCGCTCAATTCTTCATGCCGGTTGCGCAGAGGTGTAATCACCATTTCAAAATGGCGCTCCTGCTGCTGGTTTGGGCCAAGCGCGATTTCAGCGCGGGCTTCCTCGACATTTTGATACTGCGCGATGAGGGCGGGTTGGTCGATCAACTCTCTGACCAGTTTACCGATCACCTGAGTGGGAGAAGTCAGCCCTACAATACGCAGCGCCGCCGGGTTGATGTCCACGATCCGGTTTTGTTTGTCCAGGATCATAATCGCTTCGCTGATGTTATCCATCACGATATGGCGCGCTATCGGCACAATATCCATCAGCCGGTAGCGGTATACGCTCCATCCCACCATGATCCCGGTGATTGCAAAAGCCAACGGGGTTAAGTCTACCGGAATGTCTATCGGGCTGAGTCTGAAAACGGTGATAACATTGCCGATCAGGGGAATAAAAGTGCCGACCAGCAGCAGGCCCATCTGTCCTCGATACCATTCCGGCGAGCGTATAAACGCCTGGATCAGCAGGAAATTGGCGACCATCAGACAGGTATAAGAATAGACCGCGTGCAGCCAAAAGGCCCAGTTAGGCGGCGCTGATATGGTGACTAATCCGCCGACGGTTTCGAGCGCGTAGTTATGCCGGAAAATTTGTTGGTAATCATACGTCAGCGCCAGCACGATCACGATCACTGGCTCAATCGCCAACAACTGCACATTCCGGCGTGTGAGCCATTTTTCGCGCCCGGTATATTCCAAAATAAACGCCAACCAGGCCCCCGGCACGATGCTAATGCCCACATAGGCCAGTCCGGAGAAAAACAGTTTGCTGTTCAAGGTGGTACTGGTGATCTCCGCGCTGGTTGAGAGCGTCCATTGGCCAACCGCCGCCATCAGTACCACAAACGAGATTACCCCTGTGCCGGGCCGCCGCCGCCAAATCGTTACGGCCAACACCACGGAGACTGCCGCCGCGACCAGTAAAGGTATCAGATAGGGAGTATATTTGAATTCGATCATAAGCCCTGTCTTTGTCTGCGCCCGTTTTGTTTAAGTATATAACCATTCCAATCTCGCTGCCCTGGTGTCGGAAACACTTGAAAGATTATCTGAAGAAAGTCCATGACTTTTATTTGCATTTGCGCGCAAAGTAGTATATAAATCGGTTTAGTGATTTTGTAATCCGGTGGAACTGCGGAAAACACGCCGCATTTGCCACTCGATAGTTTTTCAAAGTTTTTCAGTCTATCAGTATGGAGAGACAAAAAATGAAAAAGCATTTGACCCTGGTCCTATTGGTTGCGATGCTGCTGGGCATTTTCCCGGCGGTGACCGCAGCGCAAGACACCCCCGTTTTGTTGATCTGGGCGGACGAAACTCGCGCCGCTGTGATCGATGAATTGGGTGTTGGTTTTGAAGAAGAATACGGCGTAGATTTGCAGGTTCAGCAGATGGGTTTCGGCGACATCCGTGACCAACTGCGTATCGCTGGTCCCGCGGGCGAAGGCCCCGACATCATCATCGGCGCGCATGACTGGATCGGCGAACTGGTGACCAATGGCCTGCTCGCACCCGTAGACCTGGGCGATATGGCTGAAGGCTTTGCCCCTGTTTCGATCTCCGCTTTCTCGTGGGACGGCCAACTGTACGGCGTGCCGTATGTGATCGAAAACATCGGCTTTTTCTATAACACCGATCTGGTCGAAACCGCGCCCGCGACCTGGGACGAGGTTGTGACCGTGTCGCAGGAACTGATGACCAGCGGCGAAGCAGAATATGGTTGGATCCGTCAAGAAGGCGATCCTTACCACTTCTTCCCGATTCAGTCCGCGTTCGGCGGCTATATCTTCGGCCTGGATGATCTGGGCAACTACACCGGTGAAGACGTCGGTGTGGACAACGAAGGTTCTGTGGCCTCCTTGCAATTCGTCCAGGGTTTGCTGAAAGACGGCACCATCCCCTCCGGCCTTGACGGCACCGCTGCCCAGACCATGTTCCAGGACGGTCAGGCTGCCATGTACATCACCGGCCCGTGGAATGTTCAGAATTTCGTAGACGCTGGCCTGAATTTCGCTATCGCCCCCATCCCCGCTGGCCCGAACGGCGATCCTGGCCGTCCCTTCATCGGCGCGCAGGCCTTCATGGTGAGCGCCTTCAGCGAGAACCCGCTGCTGGCCCAGGCCTTCCTGACCGAATTCGTGGCTTCGGAAGAAGTTCAGTACGCCCTGTACGAAAAGGGTGGCCGTATGCCCGCTTTGCTTGCGGCTGCGGAAATGGTCGAAGACCCCTACCTGGCGGCCCTGGCAGTAGCGGCGGAAGTCGGCGAACCCATGCCCGGTATCCCGGCGATGTCGGCGGTATGGAGCGCTTGGGGTGACACCATCACTTTGGCGATGCAGGACCCCGATGCTGATGCGGTTGATCTGGCGACCCAGGCCGCCGAAACCATCCGTGCTGCTGCCGAGCCTGCCGAATAAGCAGCCTGTATAGTTCGCGGCACGCTTAATAAAAAGTATAACAGGGTCGGTAGAGCAACATTTCTACCGGCCCTGTTTCAAACCAAGAGAGTTTATTGGGGCGAAAGGAGAATAGGCTGGGCGACCCTGGCTGGCGATGCGGGGATTGGACGGCCTTAACATTTATGGCAGCAGGTAAACCTGATTTTAGTCAAGACAACGTCCCTCCCGCCAGGGGAGCGGCGTTGTTGACCGGCGCGCTGTGGAAAGTTGCGCTCCGGCTGGTCGCATTAGGCTTTATTGATGCGTTTGCGATCTGGTTTGTCAGCGGGTTAATTAGCGAACAAGATTATATTCTGGCTGGTTTTGTAGCAGTGATCACGTTGGGCATTAATGCTGTCTTTTTGATTGACGGCCTCTATCCTTACCGCTGGTTTTCGCCCGGTCTGACGTTGCTCATTCTCATGCTGATTTACCCGACGATTTTTACTATTTACGTCGCGTTTACCAACTATCGAGACGGCAACCTGCTCACTCGCAGCCAGGCCGAAGATGTGCTGCTCAAACGCACCTTTCTACCGGATGACAGTGTCACCTATAGTTGGACGGCCTTTCGTTCGACGGACAATCCCGACGAGTATGCCTTGTGGCTGATTCCCGATAGTGATCGGGGCGGCGAAGTGATGTTCGCCGAAAGAGGCGAGATTGTTCTGGCGAGTGAAGTAGACCTGGGCGAAGGTACCCTGGACGAAGACGGCATCCCAACGGCTCTCCAGGGATATGAGCGGGTTCCCAAAAACCAACTTTTTGCCATTCTCGACAGTGTGTTATCCAAGATCGAGTTTGGTGAAGCGGACAATGTGATCATGCTCAACCCGCAGAACCCGACCCGTCAGGCCGGTGTTTTCCGCGTGCAGTTCACGTTGAATGATGACGGATCGCTGGTCGACAACCAGACCGGGGTACGTTATGAAGCGAAACAGGGAACCTATTCCCCCGTTGATGGCCCTGACGAAATGAAAAATGCAGAAGGTGTCCTGGTCGATGCTGACGGCGTCCCGTTAGAGGTGATTCGCCCAGGTTATTATGTCGTGACCGGGTTGGACAATATCAAAGACCTGGTGACGGACGATAAGATTCGCGGGCCATTTTTGCGGGTGTTTGTTTGGACTTTTGCTCACGCTTTCTTCTCGGTATTTCTCACCTTCTGGTTTGGCCTGTTCCTGGCGATAGTCATGAACGCCAAATTCTTCCCTGGCCGGGCGATCTTTCGCACGATGCTGCTGGTTCCTTATGCGATGCCTGCTTTTATCAGTGTGTTGGTCTGGCGCGGGTTGCTCAATGAGCATCTAGGGGTGATCAACAAAGCCATCGAATCGATTTTAGGCGTAGAAAATGGCCCGCGCTGGTTCTCTGACCCCACCTGGGTCAAAGTCGGCATTTTGTTGATTCAGCTCTGGCTGGGTTTTCCCTATATGATGCTGATCACCACCGGCGCGCTGCAATCTATCCCCGGTGATATTTATGAGGCGGCGCGCGTAGACGGCGCGAATCCTTATCAGCAGTTCCGCTATCTGACTCTGCCGCTGCTGTTAGTCACCGTCGGGCCGCTGCTGATTGCCTCGTTTGCCTATAACTTCAACAACTTCACGATTGTGGAGTTATTCGCGCAGGGAGGGCCGCCCATTTCGCCTGATACGGCTGCCGGACACAGCGATATTCTGATCACTTATACCTATGCGCTGGCCTTTGGCAGTGGGCGTGGAGCCAATTATGGTTTTGCCTCTACCATTAGCATCGTGATCTTCTTGATCGTCGCAACGGTCACTTTCTTCAATTTCCGATTTACCCGGACATGGGAGGAGATTTCCGAAAATGTCTAACAGGGGCAGTATCCAATATATTCTCGCCAATAAAATGGTGCGAGACCGCTGGTTGGGCTATTTGGGGCGGTTGATCATTGTGCTCGCAGCGCTGTCGTTTGCCTTTTTCCCGATCATCTGGATCGCGTCGGCAGCGTTTGACGAAACAGGCACGCTCAACACCCAACGACTGATTCCTCGGCAAGCTGGGACCGAGAACTTTGATACGCTGTTGAGCAGCGACATTCACCCCTTTGAAAAGTGGATTTTTAACTCGATCAAAGTGGCGTCGATCAGTGCGCTGCTGGGCGTGACGATCAGCGCATTAGGAGCCTATGCCTTCTCGCGCTTCCGCTTTAGCGGACGCCGCAACTTGATGCTGACGATTTTTATTGTGCAGGTATTCCCCAACTCGTTGACGATTGTGGCAACCTTCTTGTTGATCCAATCGATTGGCAAGGAAATATCCTGGTTTGGGTTGAACTCGCACGGCGGCCTGATCCTGGTCTATCTGGGCGGGGCGTTGGGCATTAACACCTGGCTGATGAAGGGCTTCTTTGACTCGATCCCGCGTGAACTGGACGAATCCGCTCGCATCGACGGCGCATCGGATACGCTGATCTTTGTGCGAATCATCCTGCCGTTGGTGCGGCCTGTGCTGGCGGTGGTGGGCATCCTGTCGTTTATCGGGACTTACGGCGACGTGATTATCTCGCTGACGCTGCTCAAGGACAAAGACCTGCAAACGTTGGCGATTGGCCTGAACCGCTTCATCAGCGACCAGTTCGATCAAAACTGGGGTGTGTTCTCCGCCGGGGCGCTGATCGGCGCGATCCCGATTGTGATCCTGATCCTGACCTTCCAGCGTTTCTTCGTCAGTGGTCTGACCGAAGGCGCGGTGAAGGGGTAGGAGTGTCTGGTCATTAGTGGTTGGTTTTGAGTTCTTAGTAAAAACTGCCGCCGATGGTAGTGGTCTACCAAACCAACTGAACTAACCACTAATAACTAACAACTAACAACTTTTAGGGGCTTCGGCCCCTTATTGATCTCCAGGGTTAGAGGTTATGGACTTTATTTTTGGCACTTTCGCAACGGATGAATTGAAAATGATCCACCACCGCACGGCGCGGCGGGGGGTGCAGCACGGGTTCGATCTCCACCCACGTGATCCGCAGCCGGGGCAGGCGGTGACGATCACGGTGCAGATTGGTACGGACGTGACTGCCAGCGCAGCGGCCTGTTATTACACTTTGGATGGCAGTCCGCCGCAGGGCCAGCGCGGAATCGCTGTAAATGGGCAGGTGATCCGTCTCAGCAAAGTGGATACCGTGTGGGATACCGTCGCGTGGGGGTATGTCACCCATTGGCGGGCGGAGATTCCCGGCCAGCCCGAAGGCGTGGTGGTGCGTTACCGGATCGGCGCGTGGGATGGGGAAGGGCCGGAGGTTTTCGCCGACTGGCCCGACGTTCAAGACACCGCCGAAAAAGCCGCCGGGGCGTTTTTCAGTGGAAAGCCGCTGCCCCAAACGCTGCCCGGTGATCCGGCACGCGGGCAGACATTCAGCATCCATTTTGATCATTTTGCCCCGCCTGATTGGGCGCGCCATGCCGTGATCTATCAGGTATTCGTGGATCGGTTTTATCCTGGTAATGGGCGCGAATGGATGAAAGCTGAAAAACTCAGCGATTTTTTTGGCGGGACGCTGTGGGGGGTGCGTGACCGGCTGGACTATATTGCGGACCTGGGTGTGACCTGTCTCTGGCTCAGCCCGACCTGGGTCAGCCCGTCGCATCATGGTTATGACATTGTCGATCACGATCATGTCGAGCCGCGCCTGGGTGGAGACGAAGCCCTGCATACCCTCGTTGAAGCGGCTCACGCACGCGGGCTGCGCGTGCTGTTGGATCTGGTATGTAATCATGTCTCCAACGACCACCCAATTTTTCAGGACGCCTATCATAATCCACGCAGCGATTACCGCCAGTGGTTCACCTTCGATGATTCAGCCGTTGGTTACCGCACTTTTTTTGGCGCGGCGACGATGCCGCAGATCAATATGAATACCCCGGCGGCGCGCCAATGGATGATCAAT
>JACRBK010000054.1 GCA_016234525.1 Chloroflexota bacterium | reverse complement strand
GATTGAGCAAAATCTGCCGGATACGGCGGCGATCTCCCAGCACCAGCGGCAGATCGTCGGCGATGTCGGTGATCACCTGCACCGGCTTGTCATTCAGCAGCGCACGGGTCTCCGCCACCACTGCATCAAGTTCCGGGCGGAGATCGACCTCAGTCTCGACAAACAAGATGACTTGTCCGGCTTCGATCTTCGACATATCCAGAATGTCATTGATCACCGCCAGCAAATGCCGGGCGCTCTGCGTGACTTTGTTCAGCGCATCCACCTGTTTAGCGTTAATGGTCCCATACAGACCGGAAGATACAAACTGGGCAAAGTTGATGATCGCATTGAGCGGCGTGCGCAGTTCGTGGCTGACGGTGGCGAGAAATTGAGACTTCACTTTGTCAGCTTCGAGCGCCTTATCGCGGGCAGAATAGGCCTCTTGTTTGGCAAGGCGTAGATCGTTCGAGCGCGCTTCGAGCGCTGCTAACATGCTGTTGATCGTGCTGCCCAGTTGGGCCAGTTCGTCTTGACCCTGCGCGCTGACACGCTGAGAGTTGTCCCCGCTGGCGCGGATCGTGCCGATCTGCTGGCTGAGGCGCGTTAAAGGAGACAGCACAAAATGGCGCAGCAGCAGCAGCGTCACCACGGTCAACACGCCGCCGGAGAGCGCCGCCAGCAGCACAAAATAACGAAAACTGCGCTGTCCGTGCGCGTAAATATCGCGCGGGAGTTCGATCTTATATACAAAAGCGGGGTTGCCGCCCAGCGCGCGAATCAGGGTGTATCCCGCGATAGTGTCCCCATTGAGGGTGTGAATATAAATCGGCTGTAGAACCTGATCGGCCAATAATATCGAACTAGCCCGGCGCACATCGGCAGGCACGGGCACATCCGACGGCGTGTGTGTGCCTGCCAGCGTGTAGGCGGATACTTTCAGTTGGGTGATCTCGCCCAATTCACTGACCAGCGCCGCATCGACATAACGCCCCATCAAAACCGCGCCGCGCGGCTCACCAGTAAAATCGGTGTGCAGCGCCGCCACCGCTGCCACAATCATCGGCTGGCCGTCCAGCAGCAGCACGGCGGCATTTTCAGTATCGTCAGAAGAAAAACCTAACAGCGGGCTGTCCGGTTTCAAATAATTCAGCAGCGCGTCCGGCGGCGCGATCTCCTCGCCGGTGGCCAGATCAAACATTTTCAAAAAAGTGATCTGATCCTCAGTATCTAAAATCGCCATCAGGTGAATCTGGTGAGTGGCATACGTCGCCGCGTTGAGGGTGAGATAATCAACAAAAGCCGGGTCGGGGGCGGCGACATAATTATACATATCGTCCCAATAGGCATAGGCCCGCACCCGTAGATTGATCGCCTGCACCTGATCTTGAAATGCTTTGAGGGTGCGCCGGACATGTGCCTGCGTGTCATCGCGTTCAATATCTTCATAGCCGCGCAGCAGGGTGAACTGAGAGGCCCCATAGGTGATCGCCGTGGAAACTACTACGACACTGGCAATGACGAGCAGGGTTTTTTTCAGGAGTGACACAACGTTCCCCTCCATATGACCAGGGTCGATCAGGCGATGTTCATTCGCTTCATTTTAAGGTCATCCTTTACAGGCTACAACTCGGCCTGAGTTGTCGCTGGGGAGAGGGCCGTGTCTCAAATTCGTGCTGAATCGATTTGATTGTAAAATAGAGTCAGACTGAACTATGATTCAGTGGTTAGAGCGGGGGCTGGAAAAGAAGGGTAACTATGAAATCTCGCAGAAGCTTATGGGCTGGGGGAATCATATTGTTGTTCGTGCTGCTGTTAACCGCAGCAGCGGCTCTGCCCGGCTGGCACGGCGTGGCGGCACAAATCGATCCGACCTCGCAGCAGCAGACGGTGGATGCCATCGTCGCCGATCGTTTTACCCAAACGGCAGTGATCCAACAGCAGCTCGACCTGACTCAGACTGTTCTGGCGGGGCCAACGCTGACCGCTGCCTTTAACGCGACGGTGGATGCGTCATTTAATCAGGCGCTCACCGCCACCGCTGCCGCTCAGATGCCGCCGGTCCCCCTTCCCACCGGGCTGTGGTCGCGGCTGGTCGCGCTCTTTGACTGGAGCGGGCCGGATCAACCGCAGGTGGTTGAGATCGTGCCGACTCCTACGCTGCTCCCGGTCATAGCGACGGCGGCGCTGCTGACTCCCACGCCGCGCCCGGACATTTTCCCAACGAATGTGGTTGCACAGGTGCAGCTTGCCGAGCAGGTTTTTGAGCATGGCCGTATGTTCTGGATTCGGCATTCCCGTCAAATTTGGGTGATGGTCAATGTCCCGCCCGATAATGCAGGCGGCGACTGGTATTGTTATAACGACACATTCCAAGAAGGTGAAGCCGAAACTGATCCCGATTTGGTCCCGCCGGATGGAATGCTCCAACCCCGGCGCGGTTTTGGCAAACTTTGGCGCAGCCATCCTGAACTGTTGAATGGGCTGGGCTGGGCGACTACGCCAGAATTTGAGCTGAACAGCGCCTATAGTTATATCGCGGGGGGATACGTCGATAACGCCAACTATTTTCCCGGCCCTGGTGAACACCGCCTGACTACGCTCTACGGCGAAAGTATCTCATATTTTGAGAGTGATATACGGGGTGACTGTCTGGGTGGAACATGGCGCATGACACGGTGATCTAGGAGTTCGCAGCGCGCAACAGGATCGAGTTATGGTGATCGGATACCTTTATGTGTTGACTGTCAGTTCAGCAATGGTCCTCAACCTATGGGCGAGCGCCACTCTTTACTCGTCCTACGAGCGACCAGAGGCCCGCACGGCGGCTCTCTTACTGTTGATCGTGGCTGTCCTGGGGCTGTTGTATCTGCTGGTCGTGTTCACAGTAGATCGTGATCTGGCCTTTATCTTCGTGCG
>JACRBK010000447.1 GCA_016234525.1 Chloroflexota bacterium | reverse complement strand
GTGGGTATTGTTCTCGGCGGCTCAGTTCGATTAGATGAAGTAGTGCTGCCACAAAGCGGATTCTATGGACTCGTTATCGGGGGAACAACACTGCAAGGAACGATACCGGCTGAATATCTTGTGCAGGTACAGCGCGCCGTAGCAGGAGTCGTGAATCAGGGTGATCTGTTAAGTGCAGCAACAGGCCGTCTGACTATCGCCTCTCCGATTCATTCTTGGACACTACAGCCTGTTTATTCAGGTGATTACCTGATCCGTGTTGAGACATTGGTTCCCGGTAAAATCGCTGATCTGTTTATTCTATCAGCGCAAGGCGACATCCTGGGAAAAGGGATGCCGGCTGGCTCATCGACGACAGAACATACTCTATTTCTTGAAGTGGGTCAGCAATACACAACCGTAGTCTCTGCCGGGCTGGCTGATAATCAAGGGGATTACAGAATCAGCCTGCTGCCTGCCAGTTTTATCTCTGGCGTGGGGATAATCCCCACTGAAGGGGGCGATAACGTCGGGCGGATTACAGATCAACATTTTACCAATGAGTGGCAAATTCAGGGCCAGGCAGAGCGAACATTAAATATACAAGTTACTCGAATTGATGGGGATTTACAGCCAACCGTATCGATCTACGATCAGAACGGCAGCTTGATCGACCAGCAAACCGAGAGTCAAGAAGGAATAATAGAGATCAGTGTTTTTCTACCTGCTGATGGATTATATCGCGTACTGGTGTCGCGCGACGGAGACGCTACAGGCCAGACGAGTGGAGATTATACAATTTCGGCCCGGCTAGAATAATCAAATGACGTGTAACATAACTAAAATGAACCTCTTCTGGACTCAAACGGAAGAGGTTCATTTTATGCTGCCGTCAAAGAGATAGTTTATTGCACAGGTACGCCGCTGGTATTGCCTTCAACCAGCACATACAATTTGGATACCCAACCGCGCCCAAACGGGCTTTCGACCAACCACCAGCCGCGATCGGCACTTTGACCGACAATCGCCATTCGTGTTCCACCGGAAACACTTCCCAGCGAAGTGAATGAACTATTCGGGCCGGAACGGATGTTGATCGCACCAGTGGAAACAAACGCCATTGGACCCGTAACCGTCGGTACAGGCGCCTCGGCTTCGGCCTGACCCGGACTGGCTTCAACAGTGGTTCCTGGTGCAACATGCGGCACATTTGAGATATCACCCCGAGGGATAATATACATCGCATTCGCCCAACCCGTTCCTACCGGGGTATCAAGCAGCCACCACGTCCAATCCAGTGTGCGGCCCACGATCTGAGTTTCAGTTCCGCCCGCTAGTGCACCTAGACTGCTATACTGCGCGCCAGGGCCGGAACGGATATTCAGCGAACCAGCGTTAACGACCCCGATCGGTCCGGTAACCGGCGCATCTGCTGCACTGGACGTTGTCACCGGGCTGGCTCCATATTCGTTACGAGTTGCCACGTAGCCAGCGTACACCCAGCCGGTACCATAGATGGTCTCAACCTGATACCAACTGCTGTCCGCAGAACGCCCGACAATGGGCAGAGAAATACCGCCGAGCACCGCACCAAGAACAGAATAATTTGGCCCAGGCCCGGAGCGGACATTAAGATAGGTTGCCAGCACCACTACATAAGGCGTATCAGCGGACAACGGAATCGCGGCTGAGCCGTCGTCTGAGATGGCAGCCTGACCCGTCGTTGCCAACATACCAGCGGATACCCAGCCGGTTCCGTAGGCCCAACGAATTTCAAGCCAACTCCCATCAGCATTTTGTGATAGGACATAAACTTGTTGTCCTTGTCCAAGCTGCCCCAAAGACGCCGCGTTGATGCCCGCCCCAAAACGCACATTAAGCGCGCCAGACGTGACCGTACCAATAATGCCAGGGTCACGAACAGCGACAGTGCTCGTGTTGTACGCTGTGACAGGCATTTTGGAAACCCATCCTTCGCCAGAACGAGCGCTGATATACCACCACAGCCCATCGGGACTGACGCCAAGAATCGGGACTGCCTCGGTATTATAGAGCGTGCTAAGTATCCAGAAACCGAAACCAGGCCCTGCGTGCACATTTACGGCCCCATTCGCAATGAGATAGGGTCCGGTTTGCGCGTCTACCGGGCTGACAGGGTTAAGCGAAAACAAAACGAATGCGATTAATACCAGACAAAGAGTTCTGACAAAAAGACGCTGCATAACGGCCCTCCTGTAACGCTGGGGAATGGTCAGCGAGAGATGACAGATAGTTTACAGTGTGCAGTTTACGTCGAATTGAATGTTAGTGCAACTCGATGAGGAGTATAAAGAAAAAACAGCGGAGGGGGAAATATCCGCTGTTTTTTTACATGCCCTGGAGAGGACTCGAACCTCCACGCCCTAAGGGCACAGGCCCTCAACCTGCCGTGTATACCATTCCACCACCAGGGCGATATTTATGAGAAAATTATACACGCCAGAGGCGGAATGTCAATGGTTGGCAGACTGGCTTCTGCCGCGTAAAATCTGTAGCCGGGATCATGAACGTTAAGCTTGATTAAACAGGGTAAAATAGCATGAAAATCGTTTTGGATGCAATGGGCAGCGACGAACATCCCGCACCTGATGTAGAGGGGGCGGTGTTGGCCGCCCGCGAATACAAAGAAACTATTATTTTGGTGGGAGATGAAGCAAGAATCAAAGCCGAACTGGTGAAACATAAGACGGATGGGCTGTCGATAGAGGTGGTTCATGCATCGCAGGCGGTTGCGATGACCGATAAACCCGGCACAGTAGGTCGTGGCAAACCGGATTCTTCGATGCATGTTGGAATGCGTCTGGTAAAAGAAGGCGGAGCGGATGCATTTGTGACGATGGGCAACACGGGAGCAGCGTTGGCTATTGCAACTTTGCATGTTTTGCGTCGTATATCAGGTGTTTATCGTCCGGCGCTGTCCGCTATTTTGCGTCTTCAAGAACGTTCGATGATTCTATTAGATATTGGCGCAAATGCAGATTGTAAGCCCGAATGGATGGCGCAGTTTGCTTTGATGGGCAGTCTTTACGCAGAACATGCGCTTAAAAACAATAAGCCGCGCGTTGGACTGCTTTCAAACGGTGAAGAAGCGGGCAAAGGATCAGCGCTCGTCCAAGAAACAGCGGAACTCCTATTGACAGGCGGGGTTAATTTCATTGGGAACGTCGAGCCTAAAGAAGTTCTCAAGGGCGGTGTAGATGTTGCCGTGATGGATGGTTTTTCGGGCAATGTGATGCTTAAGACGATGGAAGCCTTTGGCTCAGCTTTGTTCGGGCTAATTCGCCAGGAGTTAATGGCTGATTCACGATCAAAGCTCGCTGGTCTGCTGGCGAAACCCGCTTTCCGGCGTGTATATCGTCAGGTAGACCCCTTCGAGATCGGAGGTGCGCCGCTGCTCGGTGTAGACGGTGTGGTTATAATTGGTCACGGGCGTTCAAATGGTATCGCTGTCAAGAATGCGATCCGACAGGCCCGAAATGCTGTCAATGGTCGAATTGTTCCGGCCATTCGGCAGGGTTTGAGTACAAATGCGCAGGCTGCTGTAGCAGATGGTTTTGGGGAGCAAGGATAGAGGAAAGAAGAGTATGGAACTCACACGAAATGGTTTCCCGCGCGTGGCAGTTACTGGTTTGGGGGCGATTACCCCTCTGGGACGGTTCCCAGGGTTATGGGAAAAGCTAAAAGCTGGTGAATCCGGTGTCCGGCGGATACAAAGTTTTGATCCTTCTCAATTAGAAGTCCAGATCGCAGCCGAAGTAATCGACTTCGATCCAACCGAATATATTGAATCGAAAGAGGCGCGCCGTATGGGGCGTCCGGCTCAGTTTGCGGTGACTGCTGCGTTGGATGCACTAAAAGATTCGGGTATGACGCTGGAGGATATTCATGAGATTAGGGAGCGTGTCGGCGTTGATTTTGGTTCATCGCTTGGCGCGCACGACCTGGCTCAACAGGCTTCCTTTAATTTCCGTACACATGGGCGGCGTCCAGGGCCGTTCTCGTTGATCGAGGCAATTCCCAATATTCCTGCGCATCATGTCAGCCGCGTTACGGGGGCGATTGGGCCGCTCGTCTGTCTTTCGACGGCCTGTGCCACTGGAACACACACCATTGGCGATGCGATGAACCTGATCCGCTACGGCAAAGCTGATGTCGTGATCGCGGGCGGAGTTGAGGCGATGATTTATGATTACGGCATCGCCGGGTTCATTTCGATGAAGGGACTTGCCACCGGATATAACGACAACCCCACTAAAGCGAGCCGTCCGTTCGATAAAAATCGCAACGGGTTTGTCTTTGGCGAAGGTTCCGGCGCATTGATCCTTGAGAAAATGGACCGTGCTGTAGCACGTGGGGCACGCATATACGCCGAAGTAATCGGTATGGCGTCATCGTCGGATGCTTTCCATGTCGCGGCCCCCGAACCAACGGGGATGGGCGCTCGGAACGCGATGAAATGGGCAATCGAAGATGCACATCTTGATGTAACCCAGATCAATTATGTTAACACACATGGCTCATCCACTCCGGCCAACGACTCAGTTGAGACACGGGCTATCAAGGACCTGTTCAAGGATCACGCCTATAAGCTCGCTGCCAATTCGACCAAGAGTATGATCGGTCATCTCCTGGGTGGAGCCGGTGCGGTGGAAGGTATTGCCACGATCATGTCGCTGTACGATCAGGTTCTACACCCGACGATCAACTATGAAACGCCGGATCCTGAATGTGATCTGGATTACGTGCCAAATGTCGCGCGGGATGCCAAACTGCAATACGCCATGTCGAACAGTTTCGGCCTGGGCGGGCAGAACGCCTGCGCCGTATTCGGTAGAGTATAAATTTACACTGGGTTAACAGTGACAGCAGGCCAGTCTACTAAGGCGCTTATTGAGCAGCCAACGCGATAGACTGTGCCTGTTGTTGTTTTTGTGCCTCAAGCTGCTGCTGCGATTGGTTAGCGCGAGCGCACAGAACACTACCGCCTGCCGACAGCCATTCTTCCAGGGTCGGACTTGCAGCCATGCCGGAGACTGCTTCAGAATAAATCCGCGATCCCCAATAATAATAGCGGCGTGTTTCATCGGCCCAGGCAGCCCAGCCGCGATTGATCACACCATGTCCGCCGTTGTAGCCCGCCAGCGCCAAACCCGCGTGACCGTCGGAGCGATCCAGGCCGCCGGAAAGGTAGTTCATCCCGCGCCGGGCATTAGTCTGGACTTCGAGCATATCCTCGCCGTCCTCAAAGTGAAACGGCATAACCTGAAATAATCCCTGTGCACCAGACGGCGAAGATACCGTTGGATCGCCGCAGCTTTCGATCTGAATAAGGGTGGCGATCAGGTTAGGATCGATCTGATACTGCGCGCCCCAGGCCATGATCAATGGCCCCCAATATTGAACTTCCGCCGTGAATACCGCTGACAGAGGCGAAATCGCAGCGGCGGATCCGACCGGGCTTTCAGCATAGATTGGGCGGTTCGTATCGAGTACCTGATACGTGGTGATAGAACTGGCGGTTGCATGAAGCAGCAGCGCCGCGCCAAGTGTGGAGATAAAACCGATCACACCGCAGGCGATCAACAATGCAGCCGAAATCCCTAACCAGGCTCGACGTAAAAAGCGGTTTGTAACCCGACGTGGAAGTTTTTGAGGAGCATCACTTGGTGGATATTGTTTGCGTTTTGGCGGCGCCATTCGGGCATTAACCTTAGAACTTGTGTTCTATTTCGATGCTACTAGCTTACCAGAATTCAGGGGTCTGAGTCAAGATGTACTGTCAGTTTTTATGAGATTCTCATGAAAATGGAATTATTAAGATAATTACAATCATTCATTTCTATAATCAAAAACAGAACGCCGCGCGTATGGGCGGCGTTCTGCGGTATTAACCTATTGACATTTCAGCCTTGTGCCTGCCATTCTCGCTGATGATGCCGCCTTAAATACAGTTTAGTAAGCTCATCCAACATCGCTGGCAGGGGAATAAGCAAGGCCATGTAGAGCCAGGGAGTGATGTCGAGGGCCGTTGTATCGAAAATGCTCTGCAAGAAAGGCAGATAGACGACCAACATAAGCAGTGCAATCGATGTAAAGACGGCATATTGCATGTATTTGTTCGAAAAAACGCCGATCTTAAACAGTGAATACAGCTCAGACCGAGAGGTGTAGGCTCGCAGCAGTTCAGAAAATGATAATGTGACAAAGGCCATCGAGAGCGCTAATTCCAAGCCATCGCCCGGGCGCATAGGGTGACCCATAACAAAGGCGAGCAGTGTTGCCGTCGTCTTGGCAATCGTTTGGATGACCATTCCTATCCGCATATCTTGATTGATGATAGGTT
>JACRBK010000053.1 GCA_016234525.1 Chloroflexota bacterium | reverse complement strand
GTGGCGCTGCGTAATGCCCAGTTTTTCGCGGAGATTCAGCGTTCTGCCGAGCGTTTGACGCAGCAGGTGATCGAACGCACCGCCGAACTAGAGCAGCAGCGGGCGCAGCTTCAAACCATCCTGGATTCGATCAGTGAAGGGGTGATGTATGATGAAAAACTCCAGATCAATTTTATCAACCGGGCGCTGACCCGGTTAACCGGCTATGTGCAGCCCGATCTGACCGGCTATTTGAACACGCTGCTCAGCAGCAAATATGATGATGGGCAGCGTGCGTTGATCACACGGCGTATTTTCGACTCAGTAGACCGGATGAGTATCTGGCAGGGCGAACTGCGGCTGCGGCGTAAAGATGGCAGCGAGTTTGAAGCCAGCCTGACCGCGACGCCGGTACGCGAACCGGGTGGGGCAGCGGTGGGCGCGGTGACGGTGATCCGCGACATCAGCCAGGAAAAAGCCCTGCGCGATCAAAAGGATCGGTTTATCGCCAGCGCTTCACACGAACTGCGCACCCCCTTGACGAATTTTAAGACGAGGCTGTACCTGTTAAAACGCCAGCCGGAAAAATTTGACCAGCACTTGAACGTATTAAATCATGTGACGAACAACATGGCCGAACTGGTCGAAAACCTGTTGGACGTGTCACGTTTTGAGCGCGGCGTGATTGTGCTGCATCCCCGCAAAATGGCGCTGCAAGACCTGATAAACGACGTGGTCGCGGTCCAGACGGCTGAAGCGGAGCGTAAGAACGTGACCCTGGTGACCGATCTGCCTGCCTCCCCACTGCACTGCCTGGTCGATCCGCCGCGTATCATCCAGGTGATCACCAATCTGGTGACCAATGCGATCAATTACACGCCGTCCGGCGGTCAAATTCGTGTTGAACTGCGTACCGATAACCCCGAAATGCCTGAACAGGCGGTGCTGAACATCTCCGATACCGGCATCGGCATCCCGCCGCACATGGTAGATCGGGTGTTTGATCCGTTCTTCCGGGGCCGCGAAGAAATCGCCGTCGGGACCGGGCTGGGGCTGACGATTGCCAAAGAGATTGTCAACCTGCACGGCGGACAGATCGAGGTGCAGAGCGAGTTAGATCGAGGCAGTGTGTTTACTGTGCGGTTGAATCTGGTCAGAAGTTAACTCTCTATTCGTCGATTGTTTTTGTAGGGGCGCGGCGCCGCTGCGTCCTGTATGGAGGGAGAGAAAACCATGCGAGAGGCTGTGATTGTCGCTATGGCGCGCACGGCGGTTGGACGTGCAAAAAAGGGCGCGTCGCGTACCACCCGCCCCGAAGACCTGATCGTTGCTGTGCTGCGCGACGTGCTGCGCCAGACCGAGGCCCAACTCGACCCGGCGCAGGTCGATGATTTGATCCTCGGTTGCGCGATGCCCGAAGGATCGCAGGGCCTCAATCTGGCCCGCCCGGTAGGGCTGTGCGCCGGTCTGCCGGTGAGTGTGCCCGCCATGACGATCAATCGTTTCTGTTCGAGCGGGCTGCAAAGCATCGCGCTGGCGGCGGAACGGATCATCGCGAACGGCGCGGATGTGATCATCGCGGGCGGCGTAGAAACGATGTCGCTGGTTCCGATGACGGGTTTTCGCCTCAGTCCGCACTATAACGCCACCACTGATCAGCCGGAAATATATATGGGCATGGGGCTGACCGCCGAACACGTCGCCGATCAATACCAGATTAGCCGCGCCGATCAAGATCAGTTTGCCTATGCCAGCCATCAAAAAGCCGCCGCCGCGACTGATGCGGGCAAGTTCGCCCAGGAGATCACCCCGGTGACATTCGAGCAGGTGTCGCTGGTAAACGGCCAACGCCACGCCGAGATCGTCACGCTCGATCAGGACGAACATCTGCGCCGCGATACCACCCTCGACGCGCTGGCAAAGCTCAAGCCGGTCTTCAAACAGAAAGGCACGGTCACGCCCGGCAATTCCAGCCCGCTCAGCGATGGGGCCGCCGCCGTGATCGTGATGGAAGCGGGAACTGCCGCGCAGTTGGGGCTGCGTCCGTGGGCGCGGTTTGTCGGCTTTAATGTGGCGGGTGTTCCCCCGCAGATTATGGGAATCGGGCCGGTAGAGGCTGTGCCGCGTGCGCTCAAACGCTGCGGGCTGAGGCTGGCAGATATGGACTTGATCGAACTCAACGAGGCGTTCGCGGCGCAGTCCTTAGCCGTCATGCGCGCGCTCGATATGAATCCCGATGCGGTGAATGTTAACGGCGGGGCGATTGCGCTCGGCCATCCGCTCGGCTGCACGGGGGCCAAGCTGACCGTTCAGTTGATCCACGAACTGCACCGCCGTGAAGCGCATTATGGCATGGTGACGATGTGCATCGGCGGTGGGCAGGGCGCGGCGGGCATCTTCGAGCGGGTGTAGGGGGAGAGCAGCGGTCAGCGATCAGCCGTCAGCGGTCAGCGAAAAGCGGGATAGGGCGAGGGCCGATGAATAAGGAACAAGTTCAACAGATCATCAATGTGTTGGGCGGCGTTCGCCAGCGACCGGGTTTGTATATGCGGCAGAATCAGGCATCCGGTTTTCTTGATGGCTTCCGGTTGGCGCTTGAAATGCTAAGCGCGATGGGCGTTCCCACCAGTTTCTACAAAGAAGCACTGGCTGAGCGTGGTTGGGAATGGTCATTAGCAGCGCCTTTGGCTGAAATGCAACAACGCGGACTGACTGAGGAAGAAAAAGTCGAAGAACTGCTGACGATTGAAATCGAAGCCTGGAAAAAGGTTCTGGCGCAGATCGAACAGCCAGAAAACGGGCAATAATAAGGAAATAACTCATCTGGATTATGTTTGTCGATTAGCCCTACCCCTTAATCCCCTCCCCACTGCGCTTTGCTGGTGGAGAGGGGAAATTCTCCTATTATGGGCGGGGGGATAGGGGTAAACAAAGGGGCGCAGCATCGCGCCGCGCCCCTTGTGTTTGCTGTAGGGCGAGGCAAGCCCCGCCCTACAGACTGATCGCTGATCGCTGCTTACTGTCCCAGGTAGCCGGACAGATACGATTGCAGCGGGGTGGCTTTGGTCGGGTCTTCGCTTTTGCCGAAGCCGCTCAGATAGAAACTCTCGTTATTGCCCAATTCGAAGCTGCGGCCCGGCAGTTGCTCAGACTGATCACCCTGGAAGAAGGCTTCCAGCGGGGTGTTTTTGTCCGGGCTGGACGAGCGCCCAAAGCCGCGCAGGAAGAAGGTGCTGTCCTCGAACTCGAACGAACGACCTGGCAGGCCACCAAAGCCGCCTATGCCGCTCGCACCCGTCGGGGCTTCTGGTGTTCCGTCGTTCACCACCAGGGTATAACTTCCGGCGGTATCCCCTTGGTCAATACCGTTGCGCGTCGCCACGATGACGTAGAAACCGCTTTCGGGCAGGCGGATCGAGATTTGCGCATTCATGCCGCCGCCGCTGTCGTCATCTTCCGCGACAACTTCTTCGTTGGGGTCGATCAAGCCCAGGTAGGCATCCAGGCCCGCGTCACCCGTCATGGTGATCGTCACCTGATCGCCCGCCTGACCTTCGAAGGCATACAGGTGGACAAAACTCTGATCGGAGATGCTGCCGCTCGCTTCGACACCAACGGCGAGATCACCCATCGATTCTACGCCCGCGGGCATATCCGATTCGGGCTGGGTAGGCTGTTCGGGCGTGCCTTCTTCTTCAGGGATGCCCGCAATCACCACATACTCACCCGTCGATTTGCCGGTATCAACACCCGCCCGCGTCGCCGCGACCAGATAGAGTCCGCTTTCGGGAATGGTCAGGCGCAGGAAAGCGTCTGTCTTCGAGCCGCCTACGTCCAGGCCGCTGTTATTATCTTCGGCCAGCACATCCCCGGCTTCGTTGGCGAAAATGATGTAGGCGTCGAGCGTGCTGTTGCTGGCGAACATGCCCACGACCAGATCGGTGCCCGCTTCCAACTGCATCGTATAGATTTGCGCGTAGGCGCTGTTATCAATCGTGCCCGCGACTTCGGTCGCCATCGGCAGTTCGCCCATCAGAAAAACGCCAGGGCTGAGTTCTTCCGGCTGACCGGCGGCAGTGGTGGTCGTCGTGTTGACATTCTGCGGGCCGCCGCTGCCTACCAACCCCAAGTTATATGCGCCCTGGGTGGTCCCGGTATCAAAACCGTAGCGTGTTGCAACGATGATAAACGTGCCGGTAGTGGTCAGTGTGGTTTCGATATAGGCGTTGCTGTTGCCGCCGCTGTCGTCATCTTCGGCTAACACTTCTTCCGAAGCCCCATCGAGCAGACCCATATAGGGATCGAGGCTGCCATCCCCTTCCATAAGAATCTGTACACGATCCCCTTTTTGACCATCGAACTGCCAGAGTTCAAAATAGGTCTTGTTGGTGATCTGGCCCGTGCCAGCTTCACCGTAGGCAATAACACCCCCCCCAGCAGCGTCGGCGTGATGAAGCATGGGAACAAAGGCCGCTACCAGAGCCACTACGAGAGCCGTAACGATCAAACGTGACAGGCGAAGAGATAACATCAGGTTTTCCTCCCAACAGGTTCTAACAGGTTCCGTCGTTTGACGATGATTTGGTCGAATTGAATGTCTGCCCAAGATTATAATCTGGCAGAGAGCCGATGCAACACAGGATCACGTTTGTTCTTGTCTTGCATCTATGGTTACTATAGCTCTATCGCGTGACAAAAGCGTGACCGTCAGCGTATCTGCGCCATTTTTTACAAAGATTTTATACTTTATGCCCCCTAAATTCGGGGAGAAGAAGATCGATCAGCGGTGTTATAATAAAGTAGAACCATGTTTTTGTTGCAGCCGGGGTCACTATGGCACACAGAGCATCGAATCACACCTCTACCGACACCAACTATCCACAGTATGAATGGTCATTGGATACTGCCGGGCATCCGGTCCATATCACACAGGCGCAGCCGCATGATGTCTTTGTCTGCCCGGTGTGCAAAGGCCGGATGATCGCCAAACTGGGCGAGATCAAACAACATCATTTCGCGCATGAGTCGCTCAAAATCTGCACGCCGGAGAGCGTGACTGCCGCCGCTGCCGGGTTATGGTTAGCCGATCAACTGCGCGACTGTCTGAATACGCGGCGTTCAGTCACCCTCTCGTGGAACTGCCCGCTGTGCCAGCAACCGCATACGACTGACTTGATGCACGGTGTGACCAACATCAAATGCCAGATTGAGGATCAGGAAAACTTTTTCGATGTGGTGCTGCTCGGCTCAAACGGAAAAATTGTGACGGTGATGCTGTTCAGAAAACCATCGGATAAACTGGTCGCGTGGAGCGTCGAACATTCGGCGGCGCTGATTGTGGTCGATATAGGCCGCCGCCACACCGCCCATTTTGATCTGGCAGAGATTCTCAAAGGGGCGAGTTTTTACGGTGGTCCCTGCGAAACGCAGCGCACCGCCGCCGAACAGGGCGTGATCACCGATCTGGATACTTTGCGTGATACCCTGGTGCGAATGGTCTCATACCCCCCCTACCGCATCTGTGGCACGCTGGATAATCTCGGCACGCTGTCGAATGTGCTGACACTGGCGGATCAAAAATTGTGGATGCCGCCGATCTTGTGGCGGCGCGCGATTGGCGGTCTGCACCACACGATCAGCCCCACGTTGCAGATCACCTCACAAGAGTGGAAACAGCCCGACGGAGGGACTATCGCGCTGTACTATGTGATCGCGGGCCTGACGGCGGCGGTTGCCGTGCGACGTTTTCCCCCTGGCGAAATGCCTTATGCCCGGCTGGATACAGCAGCGTTTCGTTCTGATCGTGTCACGGCGGCAACGGTCGCGCGTAGTTTTGTGGAGCTATAAGATCGCAGCGGGGGATCCAGGGTTTACCCCAATCCCCCCGACCCACTTTCCCCGCTACGCAGCGAAGGGGGGAGTAATGAGACGATTGACTTCGCGTAATTGCGCAATATTGACTTTGATTCTCGTGATAACCGTGTTCACAAGTTGTGGCATCGCTTGTGTTCTAGTGTACCTGTTTGTCGCCTCGTGGAACGACTCCATACCCGATCCATATCGGGATGATATTCTCACTAAAGTGCCCATCTATCCCAATGCGACATTGGTTAAGGGCGATGAAATTATAGGAGATCGCACGGATGGATGGACGGAACGCGCCTATCAAACGGCTGATGCGTTTGAAGATGTGATGAAGTTTTACGCTAATTTATCTCCACCTTGCGATCCGATAACTTTTCGAGAAGTTGATGATATGTGGGCTTGCATGGGCGATCCGGGAGGAGATGATAGAGGTTTTTACGAAGCAAGGCTTAAACATCTGAACCTACGACCTACATGATGGTGATTGAATGGCATTGTCGTTAAAAGTGGAACAAGTAGCACTCATTATCAAACGAATTATTTGCGGCCCTGCAATTAATTATCGCTATCGCGTTGGTAAGTCGCTCCCCCTTTCTCTGCGCAGCAAGTAGGGCCTGAGAGGGTTGGGGGATAGGGGTAAAACAGGGCGCGGCGGCGCCGCTTCCCTACACAAACCCGGTGGGCTGCGGTCCCCTCTCCAACTGGGTTGGAGTGGGGGTTGGGGGTGAGGCCGTCATAAAACCTGGGCGCGGCAAGCAGCGCCCCTACAAAAAACGACTCGTTCCCCCCTTTCTCTGCGCAGCGGGGAAAGGGGGGCAGGGGGGATAGGGGTAAATGAACTACAACCCGGCCTTCTCATCGATCACGCGGCGCAGGCGGGCCAGGAAATCGGCCACCGGCACACTGCCGAGATCTTCCTCGGTGCGCAGCCGCAACGACAGCGCCTGCTGTTCGATCTCTTTGTCACCCACAATCGCCATGTAGGGAATCTTCTGCTCCTGGGCGTTGCGGATTTTCTTGTTCATACGGTTGCTGCTGTTGTCCACCTCGACGCGCACCCCGGCGGCTTTGATCTGCTGCGCCAGTTCTTGCGCGTAGGGGATATGCCGGTCGGCAATCGGGATGATCATCACCTGGACCGGGCACAGCCACACCGGGAACGCCCCGGCATAGTGTTCGATCAACACGCCAAAGAAGCGCTCCATGCTGCCCAACAGCGCCCGGTGAACCATATACGGCTGGTATTCTTTGCCATCTTCGCCCACGTAGGTCATGCCGAACCGTTCGGGCAGGTTAAAGTCAAACTGGATGGTCGAAAGCTGCCACTCGCGCCCAATGGCATCCTTGATCTTGAGATCGATCTTGGGGCCATAAAACGCGCCGCCGCCCGCGTCCACTTCGTAGGGCATCCCGTATTTTTTCAGAGTCTCTTCCAAGACGGCTTCGGCCATATCCCAGTCTTCTTGTCTGCCCACCGATTTGGCGGGCTTGGTGCTGAGATAGGCTTGAAACTCTGTGAAGCCGAACGACCGCAAGATGCGTGCGCAGAAATCCAGCACGAACGCGATCTCCGCTTCGACCTGATCCGGGCGGCAGAAGTGGTGCGCGTCGTCTTGAGTGAAGCCGCGCACGCGCATCAGGCCATGCAGCACCCCGCTGCGCTCATAGCGGTAGACCGTGCCTTTTTCAGAATAACGCAGCGGCAGGTCACGGTAGGAGCGTGGCTGATTTTTGTAGATATGAATGTGCATCGGGCAGTTCATCGGCTTGAGATAATATTTCAAGCCGTCGATGTCGATGGGCGAGTACATATTTTCGGCGTAGTTTTCCAGGTGGCCGCTGGTGACCCACAGGTCTGCTTTGCCGACATGCGGCGTATAGACGAACGAATAGCCGTCTTTTTCGTGTTCGGCACCCCAGTGATCCTCGATCAGCTTACGCATGATCCCGCCCTTGGGATGCCACAGGATCAGCCCGGCGCCGATCTCCTCGTGGGTGCTGTACAGGTCCAACTGTTTACCCAACAGGCGGTGATCCCGCTTTTTTGCTTCTTCCAGCTTCCACAGGTATTTTTCCAGATCGTCGGCAGACTTCCAGGCGGTTCCGTAGATTCGTTGCAGCATCGGGCGTTTTTCGTCGCCGCGCCAATAGGCCCCCGCGACGTTGAGCAGTTTGATCGCTGCCGGGTTGATCTTGCCGGTGTCGGGAACGTGCGGCCCGCGACACAGATCGGTGAAGGTGTCTTGCGTAAAGACGGTCAGTTCGGCAGAGCCTTCAGCGCGTTCGCCATATTCATCTGCGCCGCCCGCCAAAAGCCCGTCGATCAGTTCGTTTTTATAGGGCTGATCTTTGAACATCTCGCGGGCGACGGCAGGGGATACCACCCGGTAGCTGAACGCGAATTTGCCCTTGATGATCTGGCGCATCCGGTCCTCAATCGCCTGCAAATCTTCGGGCGTGAGCGCGCGGGGCAGGTCGAAATCATAATAAAAACCGTCGTCAACGGGCGGGCCAATCGCTACCTTGCCGTCGGGGAACACTTCGAGAACGGCCTGTGCCATGATATGAGCCGCCGAATGGCGAATTTTGTACAGGTCGGGGTCATATCCGTGGGGAATATATTCCTCGCCTCTGGATTGAATGTTGGTTACGTCTGCCATTTGCCCTTCTCTCTCCCTATACCGGGACAACAAAAAAGCCCGCGTCCTGAATATGCCAGGGCGCGAGCTTTGAAACTCACGTGGTTCCACCTTGCTTGAGTCTCGTGGTTGAGACTCCGCTCGAACGCTGATAACGGTGCGGACCGGGCTGCCTTAATAGCGTCACCGTTCAGGCGGCCAGCTCAAGGAGGGTATCCTGGTCATCGAGGGCTAATGGGGCTTGCAGCGGATCACCCCATCTCTCTGGAGCGCGACTGACCGGGACGTGTTCCTGTCAACGCTTACTGTCTTTTAGTTTACAGCGGAAACGGCGCTTGTCAATGGTGAGGCGATTTAGCCCGCTCTGCCAGTAACGGGCACAGGTCCGTTACGATAAGTCGTCTTTCATACGAACATAAATCGTAGATGTGCCCGTCTTTTTATCCCCCTTAACGACAATCTCTTTAGGGAGGGATTTTATCAACAGCGATAGACTCTTAAAACCATAGGTGCGGCTGTCGAAACTCGGTTCAATACGCCGTAGTGCTTCTCCCAGTGCGCTAAGATGTACCCACCCCTCGTCGTCCTGCATCGCGATATCAAACGCACGGCGAAGTAGATTCAACAGAACCTTATGGACATCATTGGGTTTAGCCTGAGCTGGCGTTTTTACCACAACGGGTGTTTTTGCCTTAGCCGGTGCTTTGACCACTGCATCGGGTTTAACCGCAGCAGGCGCTTTCACCACAGCAGGTGTTTTAACCTCGTCAGGCGCTTTCACCTCATCAGGCTGGACAAGATTTTCGACGTAAACAAATACATTACACGCCTTGATGAAGGATTCGGGTGTATTCTCACGCCCTATGCCCATTACAAATAAGCCGGATTCACGAATCCGTGTACAAAGCCGTGTGAAGTCACTATCACTTGAAACGACGCAAAAACCCTGAACGGTACCAGAGTAGAGAATATCCATGGCATCGATGATTAACGCACTGTCGGTGGCATTCTTGCTCGTGGTATAACGCCACTGTTGGATAGGTTGAATGGCATGGGCCAGCATGATAGGCCGCCAATTGGCCAGGTTTTGCTGTGTCCAGTCGCCGTAAGCGCGTCGGATAGTCACTTCTCCGTATCGGCTCGCCTCCTCAAACATCTGTTTGAGCAAACTATGTTGGGCGTTATCACCATCAATGAGCATGGCAATCCGTCGTTCAGAATTTTGGGTTTGTGGCATTTCCCCTGTCACCTTCAATCACTGTATAGAACTATCGTAATATGCCGATCCTGAGCAGTACCCTTACCCATTGTAATCCCATAATCAATGTTGTGTTATTGTACCCTGGATTAACCCGTAAAAATTCGTTTCCCTAGCCATTTGTTCAGGTGACTTGCTCCCCAGAGGGCTGATCCCGGCGGGGGGGATCCGGCGTAGACTGAAAAGTAATCTCACCCCTCGATCCTGTCTCCGCACGAGCAGAGACGGGAAGTCGGCCAGCCTCTCCCCCTTTCTCTGCGCAGCGGGGAAAAGGGGCGGGGGGATAGGGGTAAATTCAAAACCGGCCTCACCCCCTACCCCCTCTCCAACCGAGTTGGAGAGGGGACCGCAGCCGAGTCGTTTGTGTAGGGGCACAGATACCTACCATCCAACCGGATTTTGCTTTTCGCTGAAAGCTGAAAGCTCTAATCAAAGGAGAATCACT
>JACRBK010000443.1 GCA_016234525.1 Chloroflexota bacterium | reverse complement strand
CTTTTCAGGTCTAGTGCTGCTCATGTTGTTCACCGCACTGGTGCTCTCAGCTTGCGGCGGAAAAAGCAGCTCTTCCCATTCGTCCGACGAGACGCAGCTGCCTGATTTTGTCAAAGACACTCCTCCGAGGGTCAAAGAAGCCTACCAGTATGCGGCAGATCATCCTGATGAATTAGCCAAATACCCTTGCTACTGCGGCTGCGGCGCGATGGGACATACCAGCAACCTGAGTTGTTATATCAGCGACCGCGCCGAGGATGGCACGATCACCTTTGATAATCACGCGGCAGGCTGTGGGATCTGTGTGGACATCACGCAGGATGTGATGCACATGCGCGAGCAGGGTAAGTCATCGCCAGAAATCCGCGCTTATGTCGATGCGCAGTACAGCCCCTTCGGTCCTTCGACCAATACTCCCCTTCCGGTGGAATAAGCATATGCACTGGTGGTTCGCTGCTCGCTCCTGGCGCTGGCTGATCGCGTTTGTACTACTCGCGCTGGGCTTGCTGGTCGTTCCCCTGCCGAAAGTGAGTGAAGGCGCAACGCATCATATCACTCTGGACGCGAAGCAGTTCGAATTCGCCCCAGGCCGAGTGCATGTCAACCAGGGCGATCGGGTGATTATTACGCTGACAGCGTCGGATGTAGTGCATGGTTTTTATCTGGATGGTTATGGCCTCGAAACGCGAGTCGAACCGGGAGTCTCGCAAAAAATCGAGTTTGTGGCCGATAAAGCGGGCAAATTCCGCTATCGCTGCGCAGTGAACTGCGGTTCGCTGCATCCCTTTATGATCGGCGAATTGGTGGTGGATTCGAATACTCCGTTTTGGCGAGCCATCGCGCTCGTGCTGTTCGCTGTAACCGGTATGTTGGTTTATTTATGGCAGTCAGGCAAAACATCGCAGGAGGTAACACATGGGACAATCTAAGTCTCCGTCTCGCAGACCCAAAGAAACACCCTTAAAACAAACTCGCTGGCTCCCGGTGATCGTCGTTGGGGCGCTGCTGGTATTAGGGGCAGCGGCGATCATGCTCAGATCGAATGACAAAGACGCGACCTCACAACCTGATTCTATCATGCCCGATCTGAGTTTTACGCCCGCAGTGATCGGCGCGCCGCGTGTGTCTGTTTCGCAGGACTACATCGATTACGGTGATGTCAAACTTGGCACCCCCGTCACGACGACGTTTGACGTGCAGAATACCGGAGACCTGCCGCTGACCATTCTCGGTGAGCCGCGTGTTGAACTGATTGAGGGGTGTTGACCGCCTCGCGCTGTCGTCAGTTCGACGACCATAAAGCCAGGTTATCAAGCCACCATTACCCTCCAATTCATGATGCACGGAGATATGGGCGGCCAGCATGAGTTCCGGGTGCATCTACGCACCAATGATCCAGAAGAGCCGGAAAAGTTGTTGACGATTCGATCAAACTGGGTTCCCTAAAACTATGGTCACACCATCACGAATCAACCTGCTGGAACGCCTGCCACTGCTCAAAACGATCCTGAAATCGCGGGCGTTCCAGCCCGTTTTTATGCTGATCACGCTGTTTGTGTTCGTCCTGGCGATCCTGACCGGTCTGGTCGGCACGCCCGCCGGCAGCCGCAACTTTAACATCATTTTTGTGTGGATCGTTTGGTGGGCGCTGTTGATTATCGTGATGGTGCCGTTCTTTGGGCGGCTGTGGTGCGCCATCTGCCCGATCCCCGCACCGGGCGAATGGCTCCAGCGACGGAGCATTGTCCAGCGCAGAGCCGGAAAACTGTTCACCCTCAACCGCCGTTGGCCGCGCCGCCTGAAAAATATGTGGCTGCAAAACTTCGGTTTCTTAGGCGTGGCGATGTTCAGCACAATCATCCTGACACGCCCCAGCGTGAGCGCCTGGGTGCTGTTCAGTTTTTTGCTGGTTGGAGTTGTGCTGAGTGCCGTCTACAAAAACCGGATATTCTGTCGTTATGTATGCCCGGTGGGGGGATTTATCGGGTTATACTCGATGCTGTCCCCGGTTGAATTACGGGTCGAAGACCAGGGCATTTGTGCTTCTCACACCACCAAAGATTGTATCACGGGCAACGAAAACGGCTACGGCTGCCCCTGGATGGTTTTTCCTGGCAATCTGACGCGCAATACCTACTGTGGGTTGTGCGTGGAGTGCCTGAAAACCTGCCCGAAAAATAACATCGTGATCAATCTGCGGCCCTTCGGCAGTGATCTGATGGTCGCGAAAGAGCGCCGCCTGGACGAAGCCTATAAAGCGTTTATCATGCTGGGCTGCGCGCTGCTGTATTCGGTGGTGCTGCTCGGCCCCTGGGGCTGGCTCAAAAACTGGGCCAATATGGATACCCTGCCCCACTGGGCGATCTACGCCGCCGGATTTGTGACGATCAATCTACTGGCGCTGCCTGGTCTGTTCGGGTTGGTAACCTTCCTTTCACAAAAACTGTCGGGACAGGCCGTGCCGCTGCGCCGTCTGTTCGTAGACTATGCCTATACCCTGGTTCCGCTTGGCCTCTCTGGCTGGATCGCGTTCAGCCTGGGGTTTGTACTGGTCAACGGCAGTTACGCACTGGCAGTGATCTCTGATCCGTTTGGGTGGGG
>JACRBK010000442.1 GCA_016234525.1 Chloroflexota bacterium | reverse complement strand
GACTGAGAGCGGCGAGGGCGAACACGATTGAGCTATATACTTTCCGTCGCATGATACTTACTCCTGAAAACTGGCAGTACACAGCCCCCCGGCGCGCAAGTATAACCACAGTTGGGGAATCGCAACAATTACGGTGTGAAGTGGATCGGCTGGATATAGAGATTCGTGACCACGCCGGGCGGCAGCGCCCCCGCGAAATCTTCGAGATAAGTTGCCAGTGGGTTAATTTGCAGCAGGTCCACTGCATAAAACGTCACGGTAGGTTCGGCGACGGCGATTCCATTGGGGATCGTCCATTCACCGATCTTGACCCACCCGGCGGGCAGGCCGCCGAACTGACTAAACGCCCCCGCGTAAACAATGGCGATCTGCACATTGCGGTTATACCCCAGCCGTTCGATTTGGTAGGTGTCGTAATACCCTTTGTGACGCATCCGAGCTACATCGTTGCTGCCCAGGCCCCACAAGTCTAACACACGCGCCTCAGAGAAATAACTCGTTGCGCCCACGTCGTTCAGGGCGACGGTTTGATCGCCATAATAGACACTGAGGAACTCGCTCATCTGGATTTGTTGGGCGTAGATATTCCACATGGCCTGCGGCGTCTCGTGATAGGCATACCAGGCGCGGTGAGCCAGCGGAAAACCCGCCAGGATCAACACTGCCCCCACTGACGCGATCTGCGCCAGCAGCACGTTATTCACGCGCGAAGGCAGACGGCGCGGCATATATTCGCCCAGAGCCGCCGCCAGCACGAACACCCCCCACGCGACCGTATAGGCTTCATAGCGGTAAAACCAGCCCAGCGACGCCAGCCGGATATGCAGCAGCGCCCCAGCGGCAAAAATGATCAGCATCAGGCCGCGTTCGTCGGCGGTATCGCGGCGGCGCAGCGAACGCACCGCGAACAATATCAGCGCCGCCAAGATAGGCAGCGTGACATGCAGTCGGTCTCCCAGAAAAAGCTCCCAGTAGAACGCTTTGAGATAATCATATTTGAACAGGCGCAGCGTCGGCTCGACGGCTTGAGACAGGTCGTTAGAGTTCATCAAGCGGCTTTTGAGCACGACCGAATTGGGCAGCCACATCGCGCCGGACGTGACGCTGAGCGCCCCGTAGATCAAGATTGGGATCACGGCCCCACTGACCACCAGATAGGCGCGTAAGAGTTTCCAGCGCAGCATCAGCAGCACGGCCACGATCCCCACCCCGAACAGCGCCTCGTAGCGGGTGATCGGCAGCAGCGCCGCCACGCCCCACAGCAGCATGGTAGGCCGAGAGCGGCCCAGCGGGGAATCTTCGACCAGCACGCGCCCCGCCAGCGCCGTGAACGCCAATGTCAGCAAAATGTGCAGCGTGTGTTCTTGCCCGCTGAAGATCAAGGTGGGCAGCGGCGTGAAGAAGGTGATCGCCAGCAGGCTGATCAGATTAAACAGCGGCGGCAGATCGTAATGGCGAAACAGGGCATAAGCCAGCACGAGTGTGCCAGTCGCGCACAGGATATTAATGATCAGCGGGACCAGGTCGCTCGGCCCAAAGATCAGGTAGATCGCCGCCAGCAGCAGCGTATACAGCGGCGACGATGACGCGGCGCTGGATTCGTAGCGGCTGATGCCCCACACGCCATGCTGCGCAAGGTTTTTGGCAATCGACATGTGGATATAGGGATCATCCAGGGCATACACGATTCGCCCGTCCTGCTGATCGGTCGAGAGGATGATCCAGCGCAGGATCACCGTGTACAGAATCAGCAGGACGACGATCAACGGCCAGTATCGTTTTATGTGTCGGATCAGATCGCTCATGGGGGCGCTAGTTTACCCCTATCCTCCGGCCCCTTTCCCCGCTTTGCAGAGAAAGGGGGGACGTTTTGTGTAGGGGCGCGGCGCTGCTGCGCCCTGGATAGTTTCAGGGGCGCGATCTTAACCTAGCCGTTGGTTTCTTCCAAATAGTTCAAAAAGTCCTGCTCGAACGTCGGCCCGCCGAACTGGGTATAGATCATAGTCAGCGCCTGGGTGCGGTGATCCATGCTGTGATTGACGACCTGAAACAACGCCTGCCAGACCGTGACGGGCGCTTCGTCGTCGCCCCAAAAGGACGGTTTGACGGTGCGGGCCAGTTCAGCAGGGGTCAGGGTGGCGACATAAGCGCGGGCCTGGGCTTCGACCTTGTCCCACTCGCGGCGCAGATCCTCGCGGGTCGTGGGCGGATTATCTTCATAGGGGAAATCAAGCTCCCCGGTCTTAAGAAAATGAATCCACCAATATTCGACTGCCAGAATATGCACGGCGTGATTATGAATCGGCCCGGCGGAAAAATCGAGATTTTGACGGTACTGTTCGTCGGTGAGCGCCATGATACATTCAAAAAACTTGTGATCGGCCCAGAAGTTGTAATCGTAGAGTCGAACGAAAAAATCCTTGTCCATGTTGGCCTCCCATTTGGCTGCACGGACAAGGATAGCACCCTTGTTCTATCGCGTCAATTTTGCTCGATATCCCACACGGTCACAACGGCGTCAACGAAATCGCGTTTTATCATGCGGGCAGCAGAGATGCGATGGTGTCCATCGACGATGAAATACACATCACCCACTTTGATCAGTTCCACCGGGGGCAAATTTGCTCCACTCGCCATCACTGCCGCGACTGACATCCAACGCCCTTTGATATGATCCGTCAGCGGGTAGAGGTCGGCGTCAAAATCGGTCACACGGTTGACACTGCCCCGGATGTCATCCAGCGCGACGGCTTGAATCCCGGCATAGTGGCGTCCCGTGATCGTGTACTGCTCTTGAATCTCGCTGAGCGCCAAAAGCTGCCGCGTTGAATGCGCGTGGCGGCGGTGTTTGTCGGCGGCCTGGCGGGCGCGATCAAAAAGTTTGCTCGCTCGAATGGCGGCTTGTTGATCGCGTGCAAATCCGGCGGTGAGTGTCATTGCGTGCTGCATTTTTGCCTTCCTTCCCTGTGCTTATTCTCATCTTATCAGGCAGGAATCTTGTGATCGTCTCAGGCCGCGTCTCAGAACGAATCTCAGCGAAATTGGGGGGTGGTGGTGGTATGCTCAGGGGAAAAAAGAGCGGGGGGGTGAGGCCGCGCTTGCTCTTGCTGAAAGCTGACGGCTGATCGTTGTTCTCTTTCTCGCTGGCTCAAAATCGCATCAGAGGTACAATGGGCAGGCGAGAGGAGAATCCATGAAAATCGCACACCCGCTGCTGCGCCAGGCCGGGGTGATCGTGTTTTTTGTGTTGATCGCCTGCCTGGCCCTTTATTGGCCGCTGGCCCATGCCACGACGCATATACCGGGCCGCTATACCACCGATTATTTTCATTTCCACTGGAATATGTGGTGGATTCAGCACGCGCTGACGGATGCCGACGCCAGCGTGTACGAAACTAATTACGTCATGTTTCCGTACACCTCGAATCTAGGCTATCACACGCTGACGCCGTTTTGGTTTCCCCTGTGGGCGGTGTTCGAACCGCTGATCGGAACCCTGGCCGCTTTCCAACTTTTTTTTGTGATCGGGCTGGCCCTGACCGGCTGGTTTTTCTACCTGTGGATGCGCCACGAAGGACTCTCGCCGGGCGGCGCGCTGATCGGCGGCGCGGCGCTGGAACTCTCCCCGATTCTGATGTATTTCATCTCGTGGAGCATGATGGACCTGATCACCTGGTTCTGGATTCCCGCGCACCTGCTGATCTGGTCACTAGTCGCGCGTCAGGCGGATCACCGCTGGCACGGCTGGGTTATTGCTGCCGGGCAGGGAATTCTGTTCTGGTGGATGGGGCTGGCCGATCTACAGTATTTTATTTACGGCGCGCCGCTGCTGGTCCCATTCGGAATCCTCACTTTGATCCGGGCTAAATCCTGGCGCTGCCGGGCGCGGCTGGCGTCGATGGCTCTGCTGGCGGTCGGGATCAGCGCAGCGCTGCTGTGGTTCTTCGGGCCGCTGTCGCATATTGGCGGCCTGGACCGGGGCCAATTGGTCCCGCCGCCAGTAGAAACCACCCCGCACCTGAAATTCCCCGCCGACTTTCTCAACCCGAATCCCGATTTTATGGTCGATCCCGATCCTGCCGCGTACCTGCTGCCGCTGCTGGCGCTGTCATTGGCGGTTTATCTCACTCCGCTGCGCCGTAAAACATGGCAGGGGCAAGATCGCCGCTGGTTCTGGCTGGCGTTGGCGGTGCTGCCCTGGCTGCTCTCATTGGGCGCATCGATCACGATCCTCGGTCAAAAAATCAACCTGCCGTACCGGCTGCTCTACGAGAGTTTTGACGGCATTCTGCGGTTTCCGTTCCGGTTCAGCCTGGGATTCATCATGCCGGTGCTGATCTTCATCGCGCTCACCTGGCAGCCGTTGATCAAAACACGAACCGCCCGCCGCATCGCGCTAGCAGGGATGATGCTGGTGATTCTGGCAACGACGAACGTTTTACGCCCGATGGACATTCAACCGGCCCCGACCGTGTACGAATTTTATGAGACGATGGGCGCGGAAGACGCCGATTATGTGGTGGTCGAAGTGCCGGTCGCTGCCGGAACAGGCGAAGTATGGATCGGTAATTTTTCGGATATTGAGACGGAGTTTTACG
>JACRBK010000437.1 GCA_016234525.1 Chloroflexota bacterium | reverse complement strand
CGATTGGCTCAAATGACGGTTTTTTGGCACAATAGTAAACAGCGCATAACCACAGGCAGCCCAAGGGGGCAGGATGTCTAAGAAGAGTCCCTTGTTCTACCGGAAAACCGTCGGCTATACCGAAAATGGCGAGGCGATCACCGTTGTCTGCCGCATGGATCGGGGACATTGTGATTTTGTCTATGCCGAGGTCAGCGGCGGTTTCCCCAGCGATGGCCCCGGCATCTATGATTCCAGCGAATACCAATACCTCGTTGGAGCGTCGGCTAAATCACTAGAGCAAATGGGTTTTCTGCCGATTTAACGGTGGTAAGTCCGCGTGCCGAGCAGCACCCAGCCCGACGGCAGCAGCGCCGCCGACAGGGCGATCTTTAGCGTATCCCCGGCGAGGAAGGGAACCAACCCCACGTCCAGCGCGCGCGCAAATCCGACAAAGGTGGACAGCCAGATCACCCCACAGACGTAAATCGCCACGTTGCCAAGCAGCATCGCCAGCGCGGTCGTCCACACGCGCCGATCCCAGCCGCGCTCCGCGAGTGCGCCGGTCAGCGCCGCCGCCAGCACAAAGCCGATCAGGTAGCCGCCCGTAGGTCCGGTCATATACGTCGGCCCCGACGCGCCGCCCGCAAACACAGGCAAACCGGCAGCGCCTTCTGCCAGATAGGCCAGCAGCGCCAACCCGCCGCGCCGCGATCCCAACAAGGCCCCGACCAGCAGCACGGCCAGCGTTTGCCCCGTGATCGGGACCGGGCTAAAAGGCAGGCGAATGGCGATCTGGGCGCTTAGCGCGACCAACAGCGACCCCGCCAGGACCAATTGAGCATCGTACAGGCGCGCGCTGCGTTGGGCTGCCGGGCGCAAAGCATCGGCATAAGTGATATAAGCCATGAAACAAAGTCCTTTCGTTGGAACAAGCCAAATGGGCTTGAGTCAATCCACACGAACAGATGAGAAAAGCCGCGTGGATTGCCCGTTACCCTATTACACTGCATTTTAGAACACTCAGGGCGCAGATTAGTTTTCGGATTATAACTCGCGGATCATCGCCACGCGGTTTTCGAGAGAGCGGTTCGACAAAACCGCCTCGTGTTCGAACAAAATATGCAGGTCAGGACTCTGTTCTTCTGGTGGAACGATGCGGAAACCCAGCCGGGCATAATACGGCGCGTTCCAGGGAATTTCGCGCTCGGTGGTCAGGGTGACGGCTCGTGTGCCTGTGGACGCAGCCCAGGCGCAAACAGCCTCGATCAACGCCGCGCCAAGCCCTCGACGTTGATGATCGGGATGCACATCCACTTCGTTAATATGCACAAAATCATCGAACGAGGATACTTTGATGAACGCGGCGGGAATCTCGTGCTGATCGGCGGCGATCCACAGACAGCCGGATTGCTGCGCCTGCGCATGTTCTTCTACAGAGGTGACGTGCTGTAAATCATCTTCAGAGAAGCCGTAATCGATAAACAGACGTGCGGCGCACCGTTCGATCTCTGGCAAATGAGGCAGATCAGCAGGAACCGCGCGCCGAACATGATAATGTGAATCCATTGGATACCCTTTTGAACAGAATAGTCAGAAACACCGGGCCGCATTCGTCAGGGAGTTACCTTCCCTAACCGCGCCCTTAGGTGAGCATATCATCCGGCAGGTGCGGCACATAGTTGATGCCGCGCAGATTCCACAGCCCTTCCTGCCAGGTCAGGTAGTGCATCGCGGTATTATGCATCCAGATATCCAGGTGATGGCATTTGAGCAGCGTCCGCACCATCGTTCCCGCCGTGCCGCCGTGACAAACCACCACCTTTGTCTGAATCGATTCGGGATTCTCGATCAGCCGGTTCAACACGCGGCGAGTTTGTTCGGCAAAACGTTGATAATAGTTATCGGCGGGCAGCACATAATAATGCGGGCCATAGTCGGATGGATGGACCAGGCGCGGCAGTTTGAGCAGCAAATCGTGGGTGGTCTCGCGCAGATCGTCATCCACTTTGACCGACACATGCAAATAGCGCGTCAAGATAGACGTGGTTTCACGCGCACGCCGCAGCGGGCTGCAAACGATAGAGTCGATCCCTGTTTCGTGCTGCGCCAACCATTGGCCCAATAAATCAACCTGGCGCTTACCCTTTTCAGTCAGGTAGAGATCGTCTTCTTCCCCGCCGCGATGTTCTGCCTGTCCATGACGCACCAGAATCAACCGCATAGTTTCAACATCCTCTCAACCAGTGTTGCCTTAACGACGGGCGATTATACGGGGTTGGTGAAATTTGATCAATGTGTGTTCTGTATTTATTCACCGCCCATCCCCTAATTTCATCTGCCCTGAGAGGAGTGGGTGAACAAATACGGCGTTCTTAATGACTTACCCGGCTGGCTGCCGTGATCCATTCGCGCATCAGGTTTGTTTTGTCAAGATCGCCCATCTGCTGGAAATATTGAGCCGCTTCGCGCCAGCAGATCACCGCTGCCGCCCGTTCGCCGAGGTCCTGGCGGGCCAGACCGAGATTCGCCTGGGTGGTCGCGTAATCGAGCGGGGCGTTTTGGGGTGTAACATAACGCAAGGCGGACTCAAAAGCCGTGACCGCCTGTCGCAAAAACGCCGCCGACTCTTCGATCCCGGCCAGGGCGCGGTACGCCGCCCCCAGGTTATTCTGCGCCGCCGCGTAATCGAGCGGGGATTGTTCAGGGGTATAATAACGCAGCGCTTCTTCAAACGCCGCTATCGCCCGCCGCAGGTTGATCGCCGGTTCCTCCCCGGTCGCCAGGGCGCGGTAAACGGTGCCGAGATTGTTCTGAGTGGCGGCATAGGCCAGCGGCGCGGCCTGCGGGGTGCGATATTCTAACGCCGATTGGTAGGCGTTAATCGCCCGGCGCAGGTTGTCGGCGAAGTCTTGCGCGGCGGACAGCGCACAGTAGGCATTTCCCAGGTTGTTTTGTGTCGCGGCAAATTCGAGCGGCGCGGCCTGCGGTGGATAGTGGCGCAGCGCGTTTTGATAGGCATGGATCGCTCGCTCTAAATGCGCCGTGCGGTCTTCGATCCCGGCCAGATCACGATAAGCCAACCCCAGCGCATTTTGAGTCGCAGCAAACGCCAGCGGCGCGAACTCCGGCGTGCGATAGCGCAGCGCGATCTGATAGGCTTCGACGGCGTGCCACAGGTTTTCGGCGCGATCTTCAATGCGGGCGAGATCAGCGTGCGCCGTTCCCAGGTTGTGCTGCGCGACGGCGTGCGCCAGCAGCGCCGTTTGTGGGTCGTGATCGTCCAGCGCGGCGCGATAGGCAGCAATTGCCCGGCGCAGGTTATCGCGGCGGCTGCCGAGGGGGTTATTCTGACAGGCCACCCCCAGGCTGTTTTGAATCATGCCGCGCAGATAGGGATCAGTCTCGCGGATCACGGCCACCGCCAGCCGCTCAATCCAATCCATCTGCTGATCGGCGTGGCCGTGCTGCGCCAAAAAATCTCCGGCGGCGCTGTAAAGCTGGTAAGCAGCGGCGATTTCGGCCCCCAATGCCCAGTCAAACGCCGCCGACAGGTTGCCGATCTCAATATCCAGAGCGGTGTAAACCCCTGAGTCACGGCAGCGCCGCGCCAGAGTCTCAAAATAGCTGTAATGGGCCGGGCGGGCGCTGTCGTCGATCCCGACGGCGGTGACCACCAGAGGATCAACGATATAACGCTCGCGCCGCTGACCGTTCACCAGCGTCTGCCACGACACAAACTGCCAGCCGCGCAGCAGCGTCAACAGGCGATCCAGATGAGCGGGATCGTCCTCCAGCCCTAAGATCGCGGCGGCAGCAGCGGCGGTAAATCCCCCCCGGAAGACGGTCAGGCGGCGCAAAGCTGCGCCGGGTTCCGGGCCTTCTTCGGCGGTCATATCGTCCAGACGGCGGAGAATCAGTTGATCCAATGGGGTATCGCGCTCCGTATTTTTTAGAGATTATACCCTAACTTCATTCGCGTTTAGCTTTTTCTTCCGAATCCGGCTCACCCTTAAACCACCCCAAAAACTTCGGCGTGTTCGGTTTGCCGCCCAGCCGCACCACCTCACGTTCAAGATTGATGATGCGGTTCCACATCAGGACCAACGAGTACACCGCCAGATAAACGGCGGTTCCGGCGATCAATCCCCAAAACAGGCCATCATCATCTTTCACCGCCAGCCCTGTGCCGATGCCCGCCACAAAACCCGCGATCTGGATCAGCCAGAACAACACGCGCAGCACCCGCCAATAGATGATCCCGGCGAAGATGAACACAAAGATACACAGTACCACAAACAGAATATCGGCCATTGGTTAAATCCCTTCTGTGAATCAGATGAATAGGGCGCGGCGGCGCCGCGCCCCTACAAAATCACCGCACCGGCAGAATCACCGCCGAAGGGTACGCCGCGTCGTGCAGAATGGTTGTATGCGCCACCTGCCCCGACTCGCCTTCGGTCAAAAACATCGCGCCGGTATTCGGGTTGGGCAAAAACCGGGGCGCGTTGGATGAACTGATACTGACGCGAATCCGGTGTCCGGCATTAAACACGATGCTGGTCGGCCCCAGGTCAAAACTCAGCAGAACCGGCACGCCGGGTTCGAGTTTTTGCTCAGATGAAAAATCTGGGCTGGAATGATAACGCGCCCGCATCACACTGTCCAAGACCAGCATCGAACGGCCATCGGGATACACATCGGTGAGACGCACCACTATATCGGTATCCGGCACATCGGTGCGGATCCAGATGTCGGCGCGCAAATCGCCTGTGATTTCGAGAGGCTGATCCAGCGGCGTGGAACTATAAACGACCACGTCTTCACGCTGCTCAATTTCACGCTGATCATACACGCCCGCCGCGATGGTCAGGTTCGCGCCGCCAATGGTCGGGGTAGGATCGGCGGGATCGTAGCTGAAGCTGTCGCCGCCGCCATTTTCGGCGGGCGGTTCCACGTCCAGGTGGTTATTCGGATGCAGGTAAACCAGCATGTCTGTTCCCCCGGCGGGCGGCCAGGTTTCAGCAGTATGCCATTCATTACCCGGCGCGCCGTCTTCGTTCGCCGCGCCCATCGTGAAATAGGTCACGGCGGGCAGCGCGTCAAAGTCGTCCATCTCTGCCACGCCGAACGCGCCCTCCATCAAACAGGCATCGAGCCATTTAGAAAACCAGCCTTCGTAATCCAGCGCACCTGCGGGCATATTCAGTTCGCCGATTTGGGACGAATTCATGCCGTGCGTCCAGGGCCCCATGATCAAATGCTGGCGACCTGCCGCGCCCGGCCCGCCCTGATTCTGATAACCGAGAAAACCGTTGATCGTGCCGCGCGCAAGAATATCGTTCCAGCCACCGACATGCACCGCCCTGGCGTTTACCTGACTGAAATCGGTGATACGCGCGCCGTCCCAAAAACCATCGTGGAGCGTATGTTCGCGGAAAGTCGCTTGCAGGTGCATTTCCCCAATCCCTTGCAGCCAACCGTCCACCAGTTCGGAACGATACACGCCGTTTTGATACACAGCCTGATACACGTCCGGCGTACTGACATCCATCCACTGGCAGACTACCGCCTCCGGCGCACCGGGCGCGAGCAGATACTGCGCGATGCCGAGCGCCGATCCGCCATAGGTGGCGATCCGGCCATTGCTCCAGGGCTGCGCCAGAATCCAATCGACCATGGCCTGACCGTCCGCGCGTTCGGCAAAGAATCCGCTGTAGACATCCTCAGAATCACCGCGCCCGCGCACATCCTGACTCACCAGGACGATCCCGGCCTCCAGCAAGTTTTTGCCCATGTCATTCCCATCTGCGTTCCGCCCATAGGGGGTGCGCATCAATAACACGGGCCAGGGTCCGTCGCCTTTCGGCAGATAAATATCAGTGGCAAGTTTTGTGCCGTCCGGCATGGTGATCATCTGCGTCCGGCCCCCACTTTCCTGCGCTGTGACGGGTATCCCCCCAGCGAACAGGATCACGACACCAATCAAAAACACCATCATCCATCGTTTGCGCATCTGGTCCTCCTCTGTTGCAGTTGAATTAAAGTTGAACTCGCCCACTTTGGCAACCTGAAAAGATTACGCACCAGTACGAGAATCATCTCGGAGAGCAACCGCCCGAACAAACAGGCGTAATATTAATAAGCGCCAGGGACCATAAATGACACCAGGAGCGCACATCAAACCATGATTCCCAAGTCGAAAGGAACCGCACCATGAAAATAACCCGCTATTTGATAGTTGGGCTTCTGCTCACCCTCTGGATCGCCCTGCCCCTGCGGTCTGGGCTGGCGCAAGACAGCACACCTACCAGCGCCGATCTGCTCACTCAGTTTGAAGCGCTCATCCAATCGGAAATGGCTTATTATCATATTCCGGGAGCGGCAGTCGCCGTTATCCAGGATGGTGAGGTGATCTACTCGCAGGGGTTCGGATCGCGCAATGTGGCGACTGGCGACCCGTTCACACCGCAAACGCAGTTTCGCATCGGCTCGACCACCAAATCGATGACCTCCTTGTTGGTCGCCCAACTGGTGGACGAGGGGAAATTAAGTTGGGATACCCCCGTCACCGAAATTTATCCCGACTTCCAGACCAGCGATCCCGAACTGACGGCGCAGTTGACGCTGCGTGACCTGAT
>JACRBK010000438.1 GCA_016234525.1 Chloroflexota bacterium | reverse complement strand
GGGGCGCTGCTTGCTGCGCCCAGCTTTTTCTAGTTTTGATGCAATCACCCGGCCCCGTTTAGCAGCATGTCATGGCCTGGGTTTGTTGGTATAATCCGGGCCATGCATTCTGAAACACACTCCGAAAAACTCAAGCACATTATTCTCAACGCGCACCTGTTAGCTGCCCAGGCAGGGTATCGCACGGCAGGTATCAACGGTTATATCTACCACCTGCTGCGTACGCTGCCCGAAGCCGATCCCACGCTAAGGTATACTGTGCTGGCTGGGAGTCAGGGCCAACCGCCCGAACATGATCGCATGATCGCGCGCCGCACCCGATATAGCACCGAGTCGCCTCTGCGCCGGATTCTGTGGGAACAACTGGTGCAGCCGTTCGCTCTGCGTCAAACTCAGCCGGACCTGCTGCACGCGCTGGCCTTTGTCTCACCGGTATTCAACCGCACGCCGTCGGTTGTGACAGTGTACGATCTGAGCTTTATTCATTACCCGGCCCTGCTGACACGACCCCGCCGCCTGTATTTGCAGTTATTCACCCGTCGATCCTGCCAGCACGCCCGGCGAGTGATCGCTATTTCGCGCAGCACGGCGCGCGATCTTGAGATCACATTTGGGATCGCGCCAGATAAAATTGATGTGGCTGTGCCGGGCGTGGGCGAACAGTTCAAGCCGCTGCCCCGCACTGAGATAGAAACTTTCCGCCAGCGCGAAGGACTGCCTGCCCGTTTTTTGTTATTTTTAGGCACGCTTGAGCCGCGCAAAAATCTGCCGGTGCTGCTGCGCGCCTATGCCCAACTGCCCGCCGCTGATCGCGCCGCCGTGCATCTGGTATTAGCCGGGGGGCGCGGCTGGATGTGCGACGAGATTTTTAGCACGATTGAAACTCATCATTTGAGCGAAACAGTACATTTGCCCGGATATGTTTCTGCCGAAGACCTGCCGCTGTGGTACAATGCCGCTGAAGTGTTTGTGTATCCATCGGTATTTGAGGGTTTCGGCCTGCCGGTGGTTGAAGCGGCGGCCTGCGGTACACCGGTGATCGTATCGGATGTCTCATCGCTGCCCGAAGCCGCCGGAGAAGCGGGTTTGCGGTTGCCCCCGCAGGATGTTTCAGCATGGGCAGAGGCGTTGGCGCGTGTGATCCACGATCCGGTGTGGCGCTCTGAAGCCAGCGAACAAGGCCGTCTTCATGCCGCGCGGTTTACCTGGGCCGAAACCGCCGCGCAGACCGTCGCCAGCTATCGCCGGGCGATGAAGTGAAGCTGAATTTCTACCCGTAAACTGCTTGTGTAGGGATGCGGCTTGCCGCGCCCGCACCACAGCTTGATCAATAATCGCAGGATTCGTTATGGATGGTTCGCCTTTCAGATGGCCGCGTTGGTGGTTACCCGCCGCAGATGCTCTGCTGGTCGGGGTTTCGTTTTTGCTTTCGTATTATCTGCGCTACGAAGTGCAGTTTTTGCAGCCAGTAGACGAGGCTAACGCCGCGCCATTTGACCCTTACATTCCTTATACCCTGCTGTTTGCGGCGCTGGTGCTGCTTTACAACCACAGTGAGCATCTCTATCGCGAGCGCCGGGGCCGCACCTGGTGGGACGAAATGTTTCCCATCATCAACGGCACGACCAACGCCGCTGTGGTGGTAATGGCGCTCAGTTTTTTGCTGCGCCCGCTGGTGTTTTCGCGGTTATTGATCGTGCAGGCGGCGGTGTTGGTAGTTATTTTGCTGGGACTGTTTCGAATGATCCTGGGGGCGATCCGCGCGTATTTGCGGCGGCGCGGAGTAGGAATCGAACGAGTGTTAGTGGTCGGCGCGGGAACCGTCGGGCGTTCGGTGCTGCAAATTCTGGTATCGCGTCCCGACCTGGGCTATAAGGTGATCGGATTCATAGACGACGATCCAGATCGCGGCGTGACGGACCTGGGGCGCGTCCCGGCGCTGGGGCAGGTCGATAACCTGCCGCGCCTGATCGAACAACAGAACATTGATCTGGTGATCATCACACTCCCCTGGCAGGTACAGCGCAAAATACTTCAGATCGTGCGGGATTGTGAGAACAAGCATATTCGCGTGCGCACCGTCCCCGATCTATTTGAACTCAGTTTGAGTCAGGTACAGGTCGAAATGCTCGGCGGGATTCCCCTGTTAGGGCTGAATGGGGATGCTCAACTGCGCACCAGCAGCCGGTTGGTCAAACGCACCGTCGATATTGCACTGGTCACGCTGGCGCTGATTCCTGCCCTGCTAATCACACTGATCACAGCCATCGCCATCAAAGTTGATTCTCCCGGTCCGATCTTTTTCAGCCAGGAGCGGGTTGGGTTAGGCGGCAGACGGTTCAAAGTCTACAAGTTTCGCTCGATGGTCGTCAATGCAGAAGCGCTGTGGGGCGATCTGATCCGGCAGACGGGTGAAGACCCGCGCCATCCTAAGCTGGTCAAAGACCCGCGCGTGACACGGATCGGACATTGGATTCGCCGCTTCAGCCTGGACGAAATCCCGCAAATTTGGAATATCGCCAACGGGGAAATGAGTTGGGTCGGGCCGCGCCCGGCGATTCCTCAAGAGGTCGAGTTATACGAACCCTGGCATTTGCAGCGGCTGCGCGTTCTGCCGGGGCTGACCGGGCTATGGCAGGTCAGTGGGCGTAATGAAGTTCCATTTGAAGAAATGTGCTTGATGGATATTTATTACATCGAAAACTGGTCATTGGGGCTGGATTTACAGATCATGCTCCGCACGATCCCAATTGTGCTGTTGGCGCACGGCGCACATTAACCCCAGCGTCGAATCCTGATCTGCTCAACGGATCGGGTTATCCAGGCTGTTGTTGCGATGCCTGGAATTCGGCCAGCAGGCGGCGCACCTGCTCAACATTCCGCTGTTTGCCTGCTTCGCGCAGGCATTTGGCAGAGTCGGTGTAATAACGGTGGCTGCCCAAAAATTCAAGCTGGTGGATGTACCACCCATCAGGCGAAATCTCAACGCCGCGCGCCGCCAGTTCGTTTTGCAGCGCATGACTGGTCTTCAAAAAATCATCGCGCCCCAATGAATCCATATCGGCATCCACGATGATTTTTTCGAGCAGCGTTTGTGGATTTGTCGGCAGCCGGGTAGCCATGATCAGCCGCTGGATCAACTCAATCTGCGGCGGCGTGTAACCGAAAGCGGGCAGGATTTTAGCGGTGATACGCGCGCCATACCGCTCGTGTTCCAACCCTCGCTGGATATAACCAATATCGTGGTAACAGGCCGCCGTCAGCAGGCAACAGCGATCCTCGCCCACTACTCCTTCCATGTCTGCCAACCGCTGAGCAGCGGGCAGAACATCGTCACGAGTATGGCCGACAGAATGATAATACGTCATTGGTGGGAGCTTACGCTCCAACTGCTGTATAACGTACTGTTTGGCGTGTTCGTAGTCTGGCCCCGGCATATTGGTCTCTGGCAGCGTGTTGTTCGATACCCCACACACCAGTATACACCAGATTTACTGGTGCGCAGACCCACCTGCTGAAGACTCGCTGCCCTGCACTTACGGTCCTTTGGTCAACGTTTCGAGGAAATCTTCGTTGGAGTCCGTGTGTCGAATCTGGTTGATCAAAGCCTCGGTGGCGCTGGGAATGTCGAAATTGGCTGGCGGCTGAGTCATTTGCTGCAACATCCGGCGCATTGTCCAGACACGCTGCAAAATATCCGGCCCCAACAACAACTCTTCACGCCGCGTTGAAGACTGCGAAATATCGAACGCAGGGAAAATGCGCCGCTCTTGCAGTTCGCGAGAGAGGTGCAGTTCCATATTGCCTGTGCCCTTAAATTCTTCGTAAATCACATCATCCATGCGGCTGCCCGTCTTGACCAGGCAGGTTGCCACAATGGTCAGGCTGCCGCCCTCTTCGACATTACGCGCCGCGCCAAAAAACCGTTTGGGCGGGTATAACGCTGACGGATCCAGACCACCGGTCAGGGTGCGGCCACTGGGCGGAACGACCAGGTTATAAGCGCGAGCCAGGCGAGTGATGCTGTCCAGCAAAATCACGACATGCTGTTCAGATTCTACCAGTCGTTTGGCGCGTTCCAGTGCCATTTCGGCCACGCGCACATGAAAGGCTACCGGCTCATCAAAGGTGCTGCTGATGACCTCAGCGTCCACCGAGCGATCCATATCGGTCACTTCTTCGGGGCGCTCACCAATCAGCACCACCATCAAGTGAATCGAGGGATAATTCTCGCTGATAGAATTCGCCATTTCCTTGAGGACGGTGGTCTTACCGGCTTTTGGCGGGCTGACGATCAGCCCACGTTGGCCGCGTCCTACCGGGGCAATGAGGTTCAACATACGGGTTGAAAGAATACGCGGATTGGTTTCCAGGTTAAAACGCTGATCGGGAAAAATGGCGGTCAGTGTTTCAAAATGAGGCCGGCGTTTCGCCTGTTCGGGATCCAGACCGTTGACGGCCTCGACACGCAGCAGACCAAAGTATTTCTCCGAGTCTTT
>JACRBK010000444.1 GCA_016234525.1 Chloroflexota bacterium | reverse complement strand
GGGGGTAGGGGATGAGGCCGAGAGGGTGCATCCCGCCGCCGCAGGCTCAAGCCCTGCGGCTAGGATAAAAGCCTGGAAGCGCACTAAAGGCGCTGAAAACCAACTGTTTTGCTAAATTAACTTTTTAATCTGCTAATGCAGTGCAAAAGTAGGGCGCAGCAATCCGCGCCTCTACAAAACCCGGTCGGCGGCGGTCCCCTCTCCAACTGGGTTGGAGAGGGGGTAGGGGGTGAGGCCGCCTTAAAAACCGTGCGCAGCTTGCCGCGCCCCAAAGATTCGCGCCCCTGTTTTTGCTGAACGCTGAAAGCTGACGGCTGAAAGCTGGTTTTACGGCTGCCAGTTCAGGTCGGGATCGCCGCGCAGCGCCTTACGATAGACTGAATACTGCTTCTGAACACGCATCCCCGCCCGTTCATAAAGCGCGACGGCATTCGTGCGGTTCTCGGAATCCACTTCCAATTCGGCGGCGCTAAAACCGTGCCCTTGCAGGGCGCGGAATCCGTGCCGCAGCAGGGCGCTGCCTAAACCGCGCTGGCGATAGTCCGCGCGGACGCCCACGGTATCGATCCAGCCCACGCCAGGACGATCGATCCCTTTGGCGCGCGGCAGGCACAGCCCCACGATCTGATCGGTGGTTTGATCGACGGCGACCAGCCACAGCGTTGGATCATAGGGGTATTCTTCGGTCATCAACGTCTGCCAGATTTCAAACGGCGGCGGGCTGTAACCCCAGTTATCGCGGAAAAAGGTCATCTCCGCCTCGAAAACCGCGCGCCCATCCCGATCCCACACGAACGGACGGAAAATGATCCCAGTGGGCAGCGCGGGAGCATCTACTGGGGCATTGAGATCGATGTGCATAAACCAACTGATGCGCGCCACCTGGAATCCTGCCGCCTCTAAAAGGGTACGGGTTCCTGTGTTGGTGTGGCTGCAAAAACGGTTGACGATCAGCGGCATTCCGGGTGGGAGTTCTGCTTCGGCGCGCGCCTTGAATCGATCTTCGATCACGGTGAGCAAGCGCGATCCAATGCCCTGCCGCCGGAAATCGGGATCGACATAACCCCAACCCCAGCCTTTGCCCACCCGCGGATCGATCTCGGCGGTGGCAAACGCGACGATACGCCCCTCAGGGGTGACGGCGGTAAACCAGTTGTTTTCAGGAGTGACGTAAAAACGCTCGGCGTGAGCGCGCAGCATGTCGAGAGTGGTGTATTGGTCTTCGCAGTCGTGCGCGACGGCACGATTCACGACATCGACCAGGGCGGGCAGATCAGCAGGTGAATACGAACGAATGGTGATGTTGTTCTGAAACATGTTTTTCCTTGTTCTGAATTTGAGCAGCTAAACAGGCGAAAAGTGGGGGTGTGTTTGAGTACAACATCGTGGCCTCCTTTGGTGAGGGATGGGAATAAAAAATCAACCGCGCCCCCAGGATAGGGACACGGCTGATTATTATAAAACAAAAGAATTCAGACGACTAGACTACTTCTGCGGGGCGCGGACGCCGAGTTCACCCAGGCGGTCCCAACCCTGATCACGCAGCGCAGCGTGCGCCGCGGCCAAACGCGCGATCGGAACACGGAACGGCGAGCAGCTTACATAGTCCAGGCCGATTTTGTGGCAGAAGTCGATGCTGTCGGGATCACCACCGTGTTCACCGCAGATGCCGACTTCCAGCCCAGGACGGGTCTTGCGGCCCGCTTCGACGCACATCTGCATCAACATGCCGACGCCGTCACGATCAATGGTCTGGAACGGGTTCTTGGGCAGAATGCCTTTTTCGACGTATTGCAGCAAGAAGTGACGTTCAGCGTCATCACGGCTGATACCGAAGGTCATCTGCGTCAGGTCGTTGGTGCCGAAGCTGAAGAACTGCGCCAGAGTCGCGATCTCGCCTGCGACGATAGCCGCGCGCGGGATTTCGATCATGGTGCCGAACTTGTAGCTGACATTGGCTTTCTTTTCCGCCATGACTTTCTTGGCTTCTTCTTCGAGAATGCCTTGCAGCAGTTTCAGTTCGTTGAAGTGCGAGGTCAGCGGGATCATGATTTCGGGATGAACGTCGAAGCCAGCTTTCGCCGCGTCGCACGCCGCCGAGATGATCGCGCGCACCTGCATGACGGTCACGTCGGGCAGCATGATGCCCAAACGGATACCGCGCAGACCGAGCATGGGGTTAAATTCGGCCAGTTCTTCGGCTTTTTGCAGCAGGTATTCTTTGTGCGAGACATCTTGACCACGTTCGTGACCGACGGCAACATCGACCTTCAGTTCGTCGCGGGCGGGCAGGAATTCGTGCAGGGGCGGGTCGATCAAACGGATGATGACCGGCAGGCCGTCCATGGCGCGGAAGATGCCGAAGAAGTCGTCGTGCTGCAAAACGGCCAGTTTATCCAGCGCGGTTTGTTTAATCTTCGCATCAGGGGCCAGGATGTAATCCTGGAACATCTGGGTGCGATCACCGAGGAACATGTGCTCGGTACGGCACAGGCCGATACCCTGCGCGCCGTAGCTGCGTGCGCGTGAAGCCTGCGCTTCGTCGTCCGCGTTCGCCCACACCATCAGGCGGCGCATTCCGTCGGCCCAGGTCAAAATTTTGATCAGTTCGGTTTGTTCTTCGAGTTTGGGGGCTACGACTTTGATTTCGCCGATGTAAACGTTGCCTTTGGCACCGTCGAGCGAGATCACGTCGCCTTCTTTAACCGTCTTGCCGTCAACTACGAAGTATTTTTCTTTTTCGTTGATGCGGATGTCACTGCAACCGGCAACGCAGGGTTTGCCCAACTGGCGGGCGACGACGGCGGCGTGGCTGGTCGCGCCACCTTCAACCGTCAAGATACCCTTTGCCACGAGCATCCCATGGACGTCGCTGGGTTCGGTCAGCGGGCGGACCAAAATGACCGCTTCGCCTTCTTTAGATTTCAGTTCGGCGGTGTCGGCGTCGAAATAGACTTTACCGACAGCAGCGCCCGGTGAGGCATTCAGACCCTTCGCAACGGACTTCGCAGCCTTGAGGGCGGCATCGTCGAAGCGCGGGTGCAGCATCTGGTTGATCATATCGGGTGAAATACGGGCGACGGCTTCTTCTTTGGTGATCAAGCCTTCATTCACCATATCCACCGCGATCTTGACGGCGCTGGCGGCGGTGCGTTTGCCCGAACGGGTTTGCAGCATCCACAGTTTGCCGGTCTCGATGGTGAATTCGATGTCCTGCGTTTCGCGGTAGTGTTTTTCCAGGATGTCGGCGACCTTCATCAGATCGTCCCACGCGCCAGGGATTTCCTTCGCCAGGGAAGAAACTTCGGTGGGGGTGCGGGAACCAGAAACCACGTCTTCGCCCTGCGCATTGAGCAGGTACTCGCCGTAGAATTTCTTCTCGCCGGTGGCGGGATTACGGGTGAAGGCGACGCCGGTGCCGCTTTTGCCGTCGGCAAAGTTGCCGTAGACCATCGTCACGATATTGGCAGCGGTTCCCCACGTGTGAGGATAACCGTAGTGGTTGCGGTAGTCCACCGCGCGCTTGCCGCCCCAGCTCTTGAAGACGGCTTCAATCGCCAGTTCAAGCTGTTTGTAGGGGTCGAGCGGGAAGGGCTGGCCGGTGTGTTTGGTCGCCAGATCCATAAACCGTTCGGCGCAGCGTTTCCAGCCGGCTTCGGTCATTTCGGCGTCGGTTTTGGCGTCGACATTGTGACGTTCTTCTTCAATGATAACTTCAAACTCTTCACCAGGGACATCCAGCACAACCTTGCTGAACATCTGGATCAAACGGCGATAAATATCCCACGCGAAACGCATGTCGCCGAATTTCTTGCCCATCGTTGCCACGGCACCGGGGGTCAGGCCGACGTTGAGGATGGTGTCCATCATGCCGGGCATCGATTCACGCGCGCCGGAACGGACCGACACGAGCAGCGGGTTTTGATCGTTACCAAATTCTTTTCCGGTGTTTTTGTTTAAAGCGAGCATGAAGTCGCGCACCTGCTGCCACATGCCTTCGGGGAACTTGCCCGTATTCATGTATTCGATGCAAGCTTCGGTCGTGACAGTGAAACCGGGCGGGACAGGCAGGCCGATACGAGTCATTTCGGCCAGGTTACAACCCTTACCACCCATCAGGTTACGCATCGAAGCGTCGCCTTCTTCAAACGAATAAACCCACTTATGCGCCATGCATATCTCTCCTAAAGCTATTGCACGCAGACTCGGCATCGAGTCCGTTAAACGATTCCCAAAGATGGTTATGACCACCGGCGGCCAATCGCAGGGGGTTGGATGATGCTGCCTCTACAAGCCGGACGTCTGGGGCACAACCTTGTTAATTCTGCCGTGAACTACCGGAGGGCTACAGTGAAAAAACACACTGGATTGAACGCCAAGTGTTACCACCGCTTAAAAATACCCCGCCCGGTCCAGATCGTCAACGGATTTGCATTAAGGTTTTTTAACGAAAACGGGAAATATTGATGATCTTTTGTTGTCATCCTGACTCCATTCTCCTAAAATCAGCTTAGGTTTGGGCCTAGATACTCAGGCCCATAGGATCCCCACTCAGGAGGAAACGGTACTCATGAAACACTTACGTTTGACCAGCATCCTGCTTTTATTGGCGCTGCTTATTCCGGGTCTCACCGTCTTGGCCCAGGGCGATGACATGGAATGGGAAGAATTTGTCTCAGAAGACGAACTGCTGACCTTCAATTATCCGGCGGGGTGGTTTGTCGAATCAGCGGGCGAAGATGTTCCGCTGCCTGCCTATCAGATTGCCAATTCAGAAGAAGCGCTAGAGCGTCTGGCTTCGGAAGATGAGATGGCTCCCGAAGCGGGCGATGTCGGTCTGATCGTCTTGCTGCTGCCGGTTGATTTTCTGGCTTTCCTCGAAATCGAAGTGACGGAAGAAACCACCGAGACGGAATTGGCCTTAGCTTTGATCACGTCGTTAAACGAACCTGACGAAGGCGAAGCAGACCCCGAAATTAGCGAGCCGGAAGAAGTCGAACTCTCGGATGAATTGGTCGCGGCCAGCGTCGGTGTTGTAGATGAAGAACAAGAATCTGTCTTCACCGTCTTTATCCTGAACGAAGATGTGATCGTGGTCTCATGGGTCGGCGCGCCGCTAGATGAACTGACCGATGAAATGATCACGCTTGGTGAAGAATTCGCCGCGTCCATTGTGTATGAAGGCACGGGCGAAGACCTGATGGCAGCGATGATGGGCATGGGGGCAGAAGTTGAAACCGGGGCGCTTGATGGTGCCGCACTGGTCGAGGAACGCTGCACGGTCTGCCACACCACCGATCGTATTGAATCGAAAGACTATGATGAGGCTGGTTGGACCGCCGTCGTAGAGCGGATGATTGACAACGGGGCGTCGCTCACTGACGAAGAAGCCGCCGCCGTGATCGCCTATCTGGTCGAAACACACTAAAAACAGGCTGACAGCTGATTGCTGACAGCTGTCAGCAAGAACAAGTTCATTGTAAAAACACGGGCCGCTCACCGAAAATTCGGTGGGCGGTCTTTGTTTTGCCTGCCGAGGGATAAACCTCTTGACAGCGCGCTGTGTATATCATAAAATATACGCCGTCCAATATTGAACGACGTATAAAAATGAACGTCGTATAACAGGATAAATCATGACGCGGACTGAACGAAAAAAAGAAGAAACCAGACAGAAAATTATGGCTACCGCCGTCCACTTGTTCCAGCAGTACGGTTTTGATGAGACGACGATGGAGCAGATCGCAGCGCAAGCCGATATTGCTAAAGGCACGCTTTACAACTATTTCCCGGTTAAAGAGGCCGTTCTCAGCGTGTACATCGAGCAATCTTTTGAGGATCAGCGGGCCGAGCGGCTTCTCAAATTGCGGCAGATGCCCGATACACGCGCCCGCCTGACACTGATCTTGAGCGCGCTCATGGAACGGGTCCAGGTGCAAAAAGATATTTTTGAGAAATACCTGGCGTACCGCATCCAACTAGTTGTTTCTCTGCGGCCCGATCCTGATCAAGCCGTCAAAAACGATTTTGATTTGTTGGCGGCAGAAATTATCCAACTC
>JACRBK010000433.1 GCA_016234525.1 Chloroflexota bacterium | reverse complement strand
GTCGTCCCCGCATCCATCGCGCCGAACAAAAACGCCGAAATATTCATGGCAATCGGGTTATTGCCCGCCAGGAACGCCACCGTGATCCCATCGAAGCCCAGGCCCAAACTCTGGTTGCCTTCGTATCGGTGATTCACGCCCAGCGTTTGAATCCCACCGGCCAACCCCGCCAGACAGCCCGCGATAAACATCGTCAGGATCGTCACCTGTTTGACATTCACCCCGGCATATTCCGCCGCGTGGGGGTTATGTCCGTTCATGCGCACCTGGAACCCAAACGTAGTCCGATAGAGCAAAAAGGAGACAAATATCGTCGCCACAATCGCTATAAAGATGCCCAGATGGAGTTCAAAATTCGGGGGGACTTTATAGACAATGGGTAACTGCGCGCTCTTGAGAATGTCCGGCGTGCGGGCGATAGCATCTTTCACTGCGTCAGGGCTGGCGAGTGGGCCGGGCCGCGCATCTTCGCCCCCAGTGGAGATCAGCCACCCGGCAAACTGCATGGCGATATAGTTGAGCATGATCGTGGTGATCACCTCGTGCGCGTCGGCATAGGCTTTGAGCGCCCCGGCAATCGCCGCCCACAATCCCCCTGCCAGCAGCGATGCCAGCATCGCCAGGGAGATATGCAGCAGCGGCGGCAGTCCCTCGAAGGCGAAACCAACCCAGGCCGCCGCCACCGATCCCAGGATCAATTGGCCCTGCACGCCGATATTAAACAGGCCGCTCTTAAACGCGAACGCCACCGCCAGCCCGGACAGCACCAGCGGCGTCATGTTGCGAAAAGTGGACAGCAGGCCGCGCGGCTCTAAAAACGCGCCTTCGATCAACCCCTCGAACGCGGTGATCGGGTCGCGCCCGTTGAGCAGAATCAAGATCGAACCGGCGATCACTGCCGTGAAAACCGACAGCAGCGGAATCAACAGCCCTTGCAGCGCGGCCCAGGCCCGCTCCCTGGACAGCGGCTCAGAACGTGGCAAAGGCCCAGGAGATACTTTGGGTGGAACAGTCGTATCCATAAATTTTTAGGTTCCCTATCAAGACTACCTAATCAGCGGCACATTATATCACGCGATGAACCAAATTTTTTCATGCTCTAAAATCCGGTGAATGATGTCGGCAAACGTGCGCAGCCGGAGCGGTTTGGCAATCACACCGTCAAAACCGGCCGCCTTGAGCAGATCCACCTCTTCATTCATCACACTGGCGGTCACCGCGATCACCGTTGTGGATTGATAAGCGGCATGGTCGCGCAGCAGCTTGAGCATCGCAAAACCGTTGAGCGGCTTGACCTGAATATCGAGAAAAATCACGTCGGGCTGAGCCGGCAGCGCGGCTAGTTTTGCCAAAAAATCGATGCTGTCTTCAAACATCGTCAATGTTCGATAACCCAATGCTTCAACCAACAGCAGATGCATCACCTCGCGGCTGGTGAGATCGTCGTCAACGTAGACAAAAACAGGATCACCCGGCAGCATTTTTCACCTCATAGATGAGCATTGTCACTTTTTAAGGGCAGAGAGACAAAAAATATTGCTCCTTTCCCGCGCTCGCTTTCCAACCACATCCGGCCCCCGTGCGCTTCAGCCAGACGCAGCGAAATCGGCAGGCCCAACCCGGTCCCCTGCCCTTTGATCAAACCAGTCTCAGACTGGCGGAACGATTCAAACACCAGATGATGATCTTCGGGCGCGATGCCAGGACCAGTATCTTGCACTGCGAAAAGAATATGATCTTGTTCCACATTCAGGCGAATCGTGACACAGCCTTCATCGGTAAATTTGCAGGCATTAGAAACCAAATTGTGCATGATCTGGCGCAAGCGGCGGCGATCACCCCGAATCAGCGGCAGATCGGCATCCACATCCAGGCAGAGGTCCACATTTTTCCCGGCCAACAGGCTTTTGCCGGTGGCGATCACCACATTTAATTCATCTTTCAGGTTCACATCGTCTTCAAGATGCAGATTCAGCGATCCTGATTCGATCTTGGAAATATCCAGCACATCATTGATCAGGCTGAGCAGATGCTCACCGTTGGCGGTCGCTTTATTCAACAGATCAGCCTGTTTTTCATTCACCGGCCCGCCCAGGCCCGCCGCCACAAATTCAGTAAAATTGAGAATACCATTCAGCGGAGTGCGCAGTTCGTGCGAGACACTCGCCAAAAACTGCGACTTGGCCCGGTTCGCGGCTTCGGCTTCCTGGCGGGCGGCTTTGGCTTCGGCAAACAGTTCAGCGTTGCGCACCGCGATGGTGATCTGCTCGGCGAGCGCTTTGAGTACGCGCAAATCTTCCTCGTTAAAACGGTGGCGAGTGCGGGCCTGCAAATCAAAAACCCCTAACAACCGTTGGCCCAATAACATCGGAATCGCCAGCTCAGACCGGGTATCGGGACACAGCGCACAGATCATATAATTGGACGATTCGCTCACATCGTTGACCAACACCGCCTCACCCGTCCGGGCAGCTTGCGCGATCACACTCGGCTGCTGGTTGG
>JACRBK010000432.1 GCA_016234525.1 Chloroflexota bacterium | reverse complement strand
TGATCTGGTGGAACGGGAGAAGGTTGGGCTGGTGATTTTTGGTCATGAGCAGGAACAGTGGGAAGGGCTGAAAAAGCTGCCGGAGTATTACGAGTGAGGATGCAAGCACCTGTCACCACGACCGAGAATTTATTCTGGTCACATAATGGAAAAGCGGCCTCATCCCCTATCCCCTCTCCAACCGAGTTGGAGAGGGGGACACATTACGATCATGGTTTCAAAATCACCTTGCCGATGTTGCGGCGTTCCTGCAAATAACGATGGGCGGCGGCGGCCTCTTCCAGCGGGAAAACTTTATCTACTTTCGGGTGCAGATGCCCCTCGGTATACCACGCCAGCACTTGATCCATCCAGACGCGCAGCAGCGCCCGTTCATCCCACAGCCGCCCCAGGTTGATCCCCGCGACCCCTTTATTCGCGTTGGCGAGTGACACCGGGTTGAACTGCCACCAGGGAACAGTCAGCGCAAACTTGAGCATCCCCCACACGGATCGCCGCTCACCAGGGGCCAGGCTCGATACCCCGCCCGCCACCATTCGCCCCGCCGCCGACAGCGTCCGGTAACTTTTCAGCCAGGATCGCCCGCCCACCGAATCCAGCGCGATTTGCACGCCGCGCCCATTCGTTAGCCGTTTGACTTCGCGCTCAAAATCCTTGTGGCGGTAATCGATGGGGTGCTGCACGCCGCGCTCGCGTAGAAAATCGTGTTTGCTGGCCGATGCAGTGCCGTAGATCGTCGCGTTGAATATCTGCGCTATATCCACCGCCGCCAGCCCAACTCCACCTGCCGCCGCGTGGATCAAGACATGATCGCCCGGTTTGATGCCTGCCATGATCACCAGTGACATATACGCGGTGAGATAGGCCACCGGAAAACCCGCCGCTTCTTCGACGCTCATCCCGGCGGGGCGGTGAAAGGCTTGATCGTGCGGGACGCAGATAAATTCGCCGTATCCACCAAAACGTACCAGCGCGATCACTAACTCGCCCAGCCGATCCTCGCTTACGCCGTCGCCTACCGCGTCAATATGCCCGGCGACCTCGTATCCCGGCACATAGGGGATCGGCGGCGCGTCAGGGTATAAGCCCAATCGCCCCATCACATCTGCGAAATTGACGCCGCTCGCTTCGACCGCGATCCGCACTTCGCCAGAGGCCGGGGAAGGAATTTCAGCCTCGCGCAGTTGCAGCACGTCCGGCGATCCGGCGCGGGTGATCCAGATTTGGCGCATCATATTCACTCCAGGTTCTCCTGACATGCTGTCCTAAGGAACTGCATAAAAGCGCAGTCGGGTGTAACCCACGACTATCAGAGTTCCATCCGCGCTAAAACTGACACCGCTTCCTGGTTCAACTCCTTCTATTGTTTTCGAAAGTTGACCAGTCTGCGTATCCCAGATAAAAACAACCCCGTTGATATGTGCTGCCAACAACTGACCGCTAGGATGGAAACTAAAAAATCTTTCAGTAGTATCATCGAAGACGTTTTCAGGGATGCCTTCCAACACAACGAGATCTGCCCCCGTCTCAAAATCCAATAGTCGGACGTAAGGTCCATCGCCTGGGGTGGGGTGAACCACTACCACAGATTGCCCATCCGGGCTGAAAATGAGTTGGGAAGCCCCTGCAAAGCGGGAAAGCTCGTCAGGCGCAGGCCGATTGCCCACATAATACTGAGTGTCGTTCGCCAGTATACCCTCATCGTCGATAAATCTACCCACTTTATCATCTTCAACGGTCATATAAAGTATCCCGGTTTGCCGATCCAGCATCGTATCCGCTTCAGGATCGTAATACCAGCGTTGGGCAACCGCCGCCGCCTGTTTCATATCGAGCAATTGAACAGGAGATCCCAGGGTATCAAAAGTCAGTTGTTGCAGTTCACTCAACGCCTTGACCATTTCGGATTTGGGCAGTTGGCTATAACCTTCCAGCGCGGCAGGAACTCCCGCCTCGTTAAACGGCGCGTCGCCCGATTCGTTGGGCATGACAGTCAACACCTCTTCTGTTTGCGTGCTGAATAGAGTCGAGCCATTTGCATCTTCAAGCCACAGCGCAAACTGCCCGGCATCATTCTTGAAGACCGTATAGGTATACCGGATGGCATCCTCTGGCGTGTAACGGATCGTTCCTAACTGGCTGATAAACTCAGTTTTGGACATCAATAAGGGATCGCGGTATTCGTCCAGGCGGTTGATTTCCCAAAGATGACAGCGTAATTCAAAAATCGTAATCAGCGCCATGCCATCGGGGGTAAAATGAAATTTCATGTCGCCCCAAATAGACGCACCCGAATAGGGGTACCCCACTGTCCCCATATGTTCGCCGCTGTTCGCCTCAAACACATCAGCGACATTTCCGTCTGCGCCCTCAAAAGCACGCGCCTCTAAATTGGGGATAGCCATAATCATACGCCCATCACGCGACCATTCGAACGGGCCATACTTTACATCTCCTGTGATGACCTGCGACACACTTCCATCTCTTAAATCCAAGAGGGAAATTTCCCCGGTTCCGGTCAGTCCTAGTAAGGGCTTACCGGGAGCAAAATAGGCCCTGGTATCCATGTAAGTTGGGTCAAGCAGCGCCAGAAAACTCGCCTGACGATCTAGATCATAAATAACGGTGGACCAATAATTTTCGTGTTCGCGAGATACCCCCGTGACGACCATCCAACGTCCAGTAGAGTCCCAATCGATATAGTGATAAGTCTCTAAAGGGTCTTCAACCATGAACACTTGCTCAAGTTGATCGACATTTTCAGCCGTAATTAGTTCGCGATTCTGCGGCAAGTCCGGTCCCTGTGCACCCGTGAGGAGCACAGGGGTACTCAATCCGATCAGAGCCATTAAAATGATGAGTTTTTTCATAACGATCCCCTCCAAAAGGAATGCTTACTCCCATTTTATAGGATTATGAAAAAATCCATATTTTGCCTTTAATCATCTATCAGCATTATTTTATGACAGCGCCGACAGATTTTCGTCCTGGGATATACCAGATCGTGCGTGCCGAAGACATAGATCGCCCAGTAAACGATCAGTTCTCCGGCGTGCGCGGTCAGATTGTTTCATATTCCTCATAGGTCGAAACCGCCGCATCCTGCGTATAGTGGTATACATCTTTAAAATTCCCGCGCAGATACAGGGAAGGCATAGGAATTAGCCCTCCAATATACCACTCTGTTGTTCGTTATAATGGAGTCAAATTGCCCAAAATGGGGATGTTATATGCCGATGCCCACCGTTTCTGCTGATTCCGCTCGCCAGTTCGCCGCCCGTCTGGGATTCACCGGCGTGGGGATCATCCCTGCCGCGCCGTCGCCGCGCCTAGACGCTTATCACCACTGGATCGCCGCCGGGATGCACGGCAGTATGGGTTATCTCGCCCGCCCGGATCGGGTGCAGCGCCGCGCCGATCTGAACGTGATCCTGCCCGGCGTGCGCTCGTTGGTGATCGTCGCGCTGGATTATGGGACAATAACAACAGCCTCACCCCGGCAGGCTGATTCTCCCCCTCTCACCGTAGTGGAGAGGGGGTTGGGGGGTGAGGCTCGCGGGCGCATCTCGAATTATGCGTGGGGCGCGGATTATCACACGATCATGCTGCCGCGCCTGGAACAGATCGCCGCGTGGCTGCGCGAACAATCCGGCAATGACGTGATCAGCCGCGCCTATGTCGATACGGGCGCGATCCTCGAACGCAGCCATGCGCAGCAGGCCGGGCTGGGTTTTGTGGGGAAAAATACCATGCTGATCCACCCCCGGCGCGGTTCCTATTTCTTTTTGGGCGAAGTGCTGACGACGCTGACGTTTGAGGATTATGATCAGCCGCACCGCGAAACGATGTGCGGCACGTGTACACGCTGCCTCTCCGCTTGCCCAACCGGAGCGTTTCCGCAGCCGTATGTGCTGGATGCGCGCCGTTGTATCAGCTATTTGACCATCGAACATAAAGGATCGATCCCGGTGGAACTGCGCCCGCTGATGGGGAACTGGGTCTATGGTTGTGACATCTGTCAGGCGGTATGTCCCTTTACCCGGTTTGTGCAGCTGTCAGCCGAGGCCGCGTTTTGGTCCCAGGACGCTGATCGCGCCGCGCCGCTGCTGGCCGACTTATTGGCGCTGGATGAGGCGGGTTTTCGGGCGCGTTATGCGGGATCAGCGGTGGAGCGGATCAAACGGGAGCGGTTGGTGCGCAATGCCTGCATCGCCGCCGGAAACAGCGGCCTGCCCGATCTGCTGCCGCTGCTCGAACGGCTGGCGCAGGAGGACGAGTCCGCGCTGGTGCGTGAACATGCGGCTTGGGGGCAGGGGAGGATCAACGGCCTATAAAAACTATCAGCGCACGACGAGGAAACTTGTCGTGCGCTGAAGCACAAGGAGGAAAACATTGGCGCAACTCTGCGCGAAAAAATGGGGACTTGCTCAAAGAATATTAATTTAAATCAGCTACAGACTCATCATACAACACAATCCGCCCCCTGTGGTGTGACACCCTACATAAAGAATATTGATAGCTGTCACATTTGGCTGATCTATTGTTGTCCGTAAATAAAATGCTGTCCCAGACTCCCCAGCCGGGACAGCATTGCAAAAAATAATAAGTAGGTAGAGGCAGAAGAGAAACACCTTCTCAGCTTAGAAGCTGTTGGTTGGCCGGATCAGCGTTTGGACTGTCCGGCGCACGTCAATAGCATAATCCCGTGTGGGCAGACGCGAAAGTTAATAATGGCGTATTTATTTGTGACTTCTATCGCGATGAGGGGTTTTCCGCTCAAAATCCGTAAGGTGAGATAAAAATAGAATGAGCAAAAAATTAATTGACGATCCTATTTGGTAGTCAAGATAGAGTGGGGTGTAAACTATGAATGGTGCATTAATAACGGTCAATGCTCACAACAATGGTACGGGGCATGTCTCAAAACATCGTGGGCACATTCGCAGAGGGCTATTCTATTATGCAAAACAATATTGAGCATTGGAAACTGAGAATCAACAGCCGGTTGGCGGCGTGGGCCGGGGTGATCGGTGTGGGGCTGCTGCCGTGCCCGGACTGTGGGCTGCCGCTCGGTGTAAAAATCTGGCCGGTGGCAGCCCTGGTCTGGATGTTTCGCCGCGCGCGGCGGCGGCAGATGCAGCAGTTAGACTTACTGCTGCTCCATAATCACGATCAGCCGCCCAGTTCCGGCGGGTAGGGGAGTTCGTTCAGCACATACGGGGTGGAGGGGCTGATCAGCAGCACACTGATCCAGGCTCGCACGCTGTCGGGTGTTTCGACCAACAGCCATTCATCATCCAGGCTGCGGCCATAGAGCGCGACCTGTGTCCACAGCGGGACTGTCGCCACAATAGCGAAACTTTCGCCCGGCCCATCCCGCAGATTGTTATGTTCAGCATTCGTCACGATATACGCCTGCACCGCGCCAAACGGGCGCACCGGGGAAGGCGGCACATCGTTGAAAATGGGCATTTCTACTGGCACGTTCACCTGAGCCACCGACACCGGGAACCAGCCCATTTGCCCGTCGTAGGTGCGGATATAAATCCACTGATCATCGGCGCTGCGTCCAAATACGCTTACGGGCAGGCCCGCTTTGACCATCGTATTGGTATAGGCTTCGGAGGCCGGGCGCTGGAACAGGTTCATTTCCTGGTTGACCATCGCGTTACCCGGCAGGGGGATCATCTGAATATCGGGCAGAATCTCGACAGGCAGCGCAGCGGTTCCGGCAGGATCAAACGGCGCAACCGGGGAGACTGTCTCGCCCACGATCTGCACGCCGTATCCGGCAAATAGTACCGTCCCGCTTTGGGCTAAAATCGTCTCACGAGTCAGAGCGCTTACGCTCAAGCCGCCGCCCGGCAGCGGGTGCAGCAGCGCCATGCCATTGATCGCCAGATCGATACCGTTCACGCGCAGCAGTGTGAGCGTTTTGGCTGGTCCCTGCACCAACACGCCCGGCTGCGGCAGATTACTGCACGCTGAATTGCTCGTTTCGGCGCTGAGGGTGAACCCCGCCCCGGCAGGCAGATCGGTTGCCGCATCGAATTGCAGGGTCAGCGGGCCAAATAGCAGCATCGACGCCGCTTTTTGGCTGTCAAGCGCATCAGGCACCGACAGACTCGCCAATCCCCAGGCCGAACCATCCCCCGCCAGCAGCCGGATCGCCGCCGCACCGGATAGGCGCGCCGTTGATCCCGCGCCGCTCACCACCTGCCCAGAGGCCATTTCGATCTCGATAGCTCCAGATGCGCCGCACATCGTCCCCGGCTGCGCGCCGAAACAATGGGCCATAAAATCGCTCAGCGCCGTCTGAAGTTTCGCGCGGCAGGCCGGATCATCCTGGGCGGTAGCGCGTCCTGGCAAGGCTGCCAGCGGCGCGATCAACATGACGAACAGCATCAACGTTACAGTGAAAACTCGTTTCATAAGAATAATCCCTCAACAGATGACTAACAGCGCGCAATTAGACCACACTTTGCGCCGCAGTTCCACCCACCAAATCAAGCAAGATGGGAAATTTTATA